>NZ_JAKUXJ010000007.1:14840-183294 GCF_026782895.1 Streptococcus mitis | reverse complement strand
AAAAAACAATAAATCTGTCAGTGACAGAAATGAGTGAGAACTCAAACTTTTAATGAGAGTTTGATCCTGGCTCAGGACGAACGCTGGCGGCGTGCCTAATACATGCAAGTAGAACGCTGAAGGAGGAGCTTGCTCTTCTGGATGAGTTGCGAACGGGTGAGTAACGCGTAGGTAACCTGCCTGGTAGCGGGGGATAACTATTGGAAACGATAGCTAATACCGCATAAGAGTAGATGTTGCATGACATTTGCTTAAAAGGTGCAATTGCATCACTACCAGATGGACCTGCGTTGTATTAGCTAGTTGGTGGGGTAACGGCTCACCAAGGCGACGATACATAGCCGACCTGAGAGGGTGATCGGCCACACTGGGACTGAGACACGGCCCAGACTCCTACGGGAGGCAGCAGTAGGGAATCTTCGGCAATGGACGGAAGTCTGACCGAGCAACGCCGCGTGAGTGAAGAAGGTTTTCGGATCGTAAAGCTCTGTTGTAAGAGAAGAACGAGTGTGAGAGTGGAAAGTTCACACTGTGACGGTATCTTACCAGAAAGGGACGGCTAACTACGTGCCAGCAGCCGCGGTAATACGTAGGTCCCGAGCGTTGTCCGGATTTATTGGGCGTAAAGCGAGCGCAGGCGGTTAGATAAGTCTGAAGTTAAAGGCTGTGGCTTAACCATAGTACGCTTTGGAAACTGTTTAACTTGAGTGCAAGAGGGGAGAGTGGAATTCCATGTGTAGCGGTGAAATGCGTAGATATATGGAGGAACACCGGTGGCGAAAGCGGCTCTCTGGCTTGTAACTGACGCTGAGGCTCGAAAGCGTGGGGAGCAAACAGGATTAGATACCCTGGTAGTCCACGCCGTAAACGATGAGTGCTAGGTGTTAGACCCTTTCCGGGGTTTAGTGCCGCAGCTAACGCATTAAGCACTCCGCCTGGGGAGTACGACCGCAAGGTTGAAACTCAAAGGAATTGACGGGGGCCCGCACAAGCGGTGGAGCATGTGGTTTAATTCGAAGCAACGCGAAGAACCTTACCAGGTCTTGACATCCCTCTGACCGCTCTAGAGATAGAGCTTTCCTTCGGGACAGAGGTGACAGGTGGTGCATGGTTGTCGTCAGCTCGTGTCGTGAGATGTTGGGTTAAGTCCCGCAACGAGCGCAACCCCTATTGTTAGTTGCCATCATTCAGTTGGGCACTCTAGCGAGACTGCCGGTAATAAACCGGAGGAAGGTGGGGATGACGTCAAATCATCATGCCCCTTATGACCTGGGCTACACACGTGCTACAATGGCTGGTACAACGAGTCGCAAGCCGGTGACGGCAAGCTAATCTCTTAAAGCCAGTCTCAGTTCGGATTGTAGGCTGCAACTCGCCTACATGAAGTCGGAATCGCTAGTAATCGCGGATCAGCACGCCGCGGTGAATACGTTCCCGGGCCTTGTACACACCGCCCGTCACACCACGAGAGTTTGTAACACCCGAAGTCGGTGAGGTAACCGTAAGGAGCCAGCCGCCTAAGGTGGGATAGATGATTGGGGTGAAGTCGTAACAAGGTAGCCGTATCGGAAGGTGCGGCTGGATCACCTCCTTTCTAAGGAAAAGGAACTGCGCATTGGTCTTGTTTAGTCTTGAGAGGTCTTGTGGGGCCTTAGCTCAGCTGGGAGAGCGCCTGCTTTGCACGCAGGAGGTCAGCGGTTCGATCCCGCTAGGCTCCATTGGTGAGAGATCACCAAGTAATGCACATTGAAAATTGAATATCTATATCAAATAGTAACAAGAAAATAAACCGAAAACGCTGTAGTATTAATAAGAGTTTATGACTGAAAGGTCAAAAAATAAGGTTAAGTTAATAAGGGCGCACGGTGGATGCCTTGGCACTAGGAGCCGAAGAAGGACGTGACAAACGACGATATGCCTTGGGTAGCTGTAAGTAAGCGATGATCCAGGGATTTCCGAATGGGGGAACCCAACAGGTACTACCTGTTACCCGCATCTGTTAAGGATGTGAGGAGGAAGACGCAGTGAACTGAAACATCTAAGTAGCTGCAGGAAGAGAAAGCAAAAGCGATTGCCTTAGTAGCGGCGAGCGAAACGGCAGGAGGGCAAACCGAAGAGTTTACTCTTCGGGGTTGTAGGACTGCAATGTGGACTCAAAGATTATAGAAGAATGATTTGGGAAGATCAGCCAAAGAGAGTAATAGCCTCGTATTTAAAATAGTCTTTGTACCTAGCAGTATCCTGAGTACGGCGGGACACGTGAAATCCCGTCGGAATCTGGGAGGACCATCTCCCAACCCTAAATACTCCCTAGTGACCGATAGTGAACCAGTACCGTGAGGGAAAGGTGAAAAGCACCCCGGGAGGGGAGTGAAATAGAACCTGAAACCGTGTGCCTACAACAAGTTCGAGCCCGTTAATGGGTGAGAGCGTGCCTTTTGTAGAATGAACCGGCGAGTTACGTTATGATGCGAGGTTAAGTTGAAGAGACGGAGCCGTAGGGAAACCGAGTCTGAATAGGGCGAATTAGTATCATGACGTAGACCCGAAACCATGTGACCTACCCATGAGCAGGTTGAAGGTGCGGTAAGACGCACTGGAGGACCGAACCAGGGCACGTTGAAAAGTGCTTGGATGACTTGTGGGTAGCGGAGAAATTCCAAACGAACTTGGAGATAGCTGGTTCTCTCCGAAATAGCTTTAGGGCTAGCGTCGACATAAAGATTCTTGGAGGTAGAGCACTGTTTGGGTGAGGGGTCCATCCCGGATTACCAATCTCAGATAAACTCCGAATGCCAATGAATTATGGTCGGCAGTCAGACTGCGAGTGCTAAGATCCGTAGTCGAAAGGGAAACAGCCCAGACCACCAGCTAAGGTCCCAAAATAATTGTTAAGTGGAAAAGGATGTGGGGTTGCACAGACAACTAGGATGTTAGCTTAGAAGCAGCTATTCATTCAAAGAGTGCGTAATAGCTCACTAGTCGAGTGACCCTGCGCCGAAAATGTACCGGGGCTAAAACAATTTACCGAAGCTGTGGATACCTTTATAGGTATGGTAGGAGAGCGTTCTATGTGTGGAGAAGGTATACCGTGAGGAGTGCTGGAACGCATAGAAGTGAGAATGCCGGTATGAGTAGCGAAAGACAGGTGAGAATCCTGTCCACCGTAAGACTAAGGTTTCCAGGGGAAGGCTCGTCCGCCCTGGGTTAGTCGGGACCTAAGGAGAGACCGAAAGGTGTATCCGATGGACAACAGGTTGATATTCCTGTACTAGAGTATGTAGTGATGGAGGGACGCAGTAGGCTAACTAAAGCAGACGATTGGAAGTGTCTGTCTAAGCAGTGAGGTGTGATATGAGTCAAATGCTTATATCTGTAACATTGAGCTGTGATGGGGAGCGAAGTTTAGTAGCGAAGTTAGTGACGTCACACTGCCAAGAAAAGCTTCTAGCGTTTAAACATACTCTACCCGTACCGCAAACCGACACAGGTAGTCGAGGCGAGTAGCCTCAGGTGAGCGAGAGAACTCTCGTTAAGGAACTCGGCAAAATGACCCCGTAACTTCGGGAGAAGGGGTGCTGACTTTAAGTCAGCCGCAGTGAATAGGCCCAAGCAACTGTTTATCAAAAACACAGCTCTCTGCTAAATCGTAAGATGATGTATAGGGGGTGACGCCTGCCCGGTGCTGGAAGGTTAAGAGGAGTGCTTAGCGCAAGCGAAGGTATGAATTGAAGCCCCAGTAAACGGCGGCCGTAACTATAACGGTCCTAAGGTAGCGAAATTCCTTGTCGGGTAAGTTCCGACCCGCACGAAAGGCGTAATGATTTGGGCACTGTCTCAACGAGAGACTCGGTGAAATTTTAGTACCTGTGAAGATGCAGGTTACCCGCGACAGGACGGAAAGACCCCATGGAGCTTTACTGCAGTTTGATATTGAGTGTCTGTACCACATGTACAGGATAGGTAGGAGTCTATGAGATCGGGACGCCAGTTTCGAAGGAGACGTTGTTGGGATACTACCCTTGTGTTATGGCCACTCTAACCCGGATAGGTGATCCCTATCGGAGACAGTGTCTGACGGGCAGTTTGACTGGGGCGGTCGCCTCCTAAAAGGTAACGGAGGCGCCCAAAGGTTCCCTCAGAATGGTTGGAAATCATTCGCAGAGTGTAAAGGTATAAGGGAGCTTGACTGCGAGAGCTACAACTCGAGCAGGGACGAAAGTCGGGCTTAGTGATCCGGTGGTTCCGTATGGAAGGGCCATCGCTCAACGGATAAAAGCTACCCTGGGGATAACAGGCTTATCTCCCCCAAGAGTTCACATCGACGGGGAGGTTTGGCACCTCGATGTCGGCTCGTCGCATCCTGGGGCTGTAGTCGGTCCCAAGGGTTGGGCTGTTCGCCCATTAAAGCGGCACGCGAGCTGGGTTCAGAACGTCGTGAGACAGTTCGGTCCCTATCCGTCGCGGGCGTAGGAAATTTGAGAGGATCTGCTCCTAGTACGAGAGGACCAGAGTGGACTTACCGCTGGTGTACCAGTTGTCTTGCCAAAGGCATCGCTGGGTAGCTATGTAGGGAAGGGATAAACGCTGAAAGCATCTAAGTGTGAAACCCACCTCAAGATGAGATTTCCCATGATTTTATATCAGTAAGAGCCCTGAGAGATGATCAGGTAGATAGGTTAGAAGTGGAAGTGTGGCGACACATGTAGCGGACTAATACTAATAGCTCGAGGACTTATCCAAAGTAACTGAGAATATGAAAGCGAATGGTTTTCTTGATTTGAATAGATATTCAATTTTGAGTAGGTATTACTCAGAGTTAAGTGACGATAGCCTAGGAGATACACCTGTACCCATGCCGAACACAGAAGTTAAGCCCTAGAACGCCGGAAGTAGTTGGGGGTTGCCCCCTGTGAGATATGGAAGTCGCTTAGCTTTAATCCGCCATAGCTCAGTTGGTAGTAGCGCATGACTGTTAATCATGATGTCGTAGGTTCGAGTCCTACTGGCGGAGTAGTTAAGAAAAAGAGGTTTAGGCCTCTTTTTTTATATAATTAATAATCTATTTTGAGTTATTTGGTGTGAGATATTTTTTGCTGAGTAAAGTTTCATAGCCCTCCGTTTTCGAGCAAGGAGATCTTTTTAGTACTTTAATCGAGGGTAGCGAAGAGGCTAAACGTGACGGACTGTAAATACGCTCCTTCGAGGGATTCGAATCCTTCCGCTTCCATTATCTTAATTTTTGAAATTTAGGTAGTAGATTTCCTCCTATTCTGTCAACTTTTCCTATTTGTTATCTTTTTGAGGTTAGTATTTGAGCAATTCAGGATTTGATAATAACTGTTTATAATTTTTTGTTAGAATAAGCTTATAAAAAGTAAAGGAGTGTATGCTTATGTTACAAAAAATTTATGAGCAGATGGCGGATTTTTATAGAAATATTGAAGAAGAGTATGGTACGTTCTTCGGAGATCATTTTGACTGGGAACATTTTCATTTTAAATTTTTGATTTATTATCTTTTCCGATATAGCATTGGGACTCATCGGGATTTTATTGTTTACCATTATCGTGTTGCTTATCGTTTGTATCTTGAAAAATTGATAATGAAACAAGGTTTTGTTGCTTGTTGAGATAATATGAGTTAATTTCCGAACAAACTTACTTTTTTATGGCAATATAACAATAAATAGCTGGTAATTTTTCTAAAACATTTTTTAATAGTTGGAAATAGCAAATCTTTCTATTGTTTCTTCTTGATAAAAAGGCGATTTTTTCTTATAATAAATTGTAAGATATAATTGCAGGTGAGAGTCCTGCCATGTATGTGAGAAAGGAAGAGCCTGAGGGCTCAGACAAGATTATGACTTCAGTTGTTGTTGTAGGTACCCAATGGGGTGATGAAGGTAAAGGGAAGATTACTGACTTCCTTTCAGCGAATGCAGAAGTGATTGCGCGTTACCAAGGTGGTGATAATGCAGGTCACACGATTGTGATTGATGGTAAGAAATTTAAGTTGCACTTGATTCCATCTGGAATTTTCTTCCCTGAAAAAATCTCTGTTATTGGGAATGGTATGGTTGTAAATCCTAAATCTCTTGTAAAAGAGTTGAGCTATCTTCATGAGGAGGGTGTGACAACTGATAACTTGCGTATTTCTGATCGCGCGCATGTTATTTTGCCTTATCATATCGAGTTAGACCGTTTGCAAGAAGAAGCTAAGGGCGACAATAAGATTGGGACTACAATCAAGGGAATTGGTCCAGCTTATATGGACAAGGCTGCTCGTGTTGGGATTCGTATTGCAGATCTTTTAGATAAAGATATTTTTCGTGAGCGTTTGGAGCGTAATCTTGCGGAAAAGAATCGTCTGTTTGAAAAATTGTATGACAGTACTCCTATTTCAATTGATGATATTTTTGAAGAGTACTATGAATATGGCCAACAAATCAAGCAATATGTAACTGATACATCTGTTATCTTGAACGATGCGCTTGATAACGGTAAACGTGTGCTTTTTGAAGGTGCGCAAGGTGTTATGCTAGATATCGACCAAGGTACTTATCCATTTGTTACGTCATCAAACCCTGTGGCTGGTGGTGTTACGATTGGTTCTGGTGTTGGTCCAAGTAAGATTGACAAGGTTGTTGGTGTATGTAAAGCCTATACGAGTCGTGTAGGAGACGGTCCTTTCCCAACTGAGTTGTTTGATGAAGTGGGAGAACGTATCCGTGAAGTCGGTCATGAATATGGTACAACAACTGGTCGTCCACGTCGTGTGGGTTGGTTTGACTCAGTTGTGATGCGTCATAGTCGTCGTGTTTCTGGTATTACTAATCTTTCATTGAACTCTATCGATGTTTTGAGTGGTTTAGATACTGTGAAAATCTGTGTGGCCTATGATCTTGATGGTCAACGTATTGACTATTATCCAGCTAGTCTTGAGCAATTGAAACGTTGCAAGCCTATCTATGAAGAGTTGCCAGGTTGGTCAGAAGATATTACTGGAGTTCGTAATTTGGAAGATCTTCCTGAGAATGCGCGTAACTATGTTCGTCGTGTGAGTGAATTGGTTGGCGTTCGTATTTCTACTTTCTCAGTAGGTCCTGGTCGTGAACAAACAAATATTTTAGAAAGTGTTTGGTCCTAAGAGATTTTTAAGATTTGTTTAAGATAGGTCGGGTATACTATAGACAGTTACAAGAAGACCTCCTAACTTGTTGTAACAAATATCCTAAACTTTTCTTTTTCATAATAATCTCCCTATAAAGTCACCGCATTTGGTGGCTTTTTTTGTCTTGGGATTCATGATATAATAATAAAATCGATAAGTAGGAAAAGGGAAATTGATGAATTATACAGTTGAAGAAAAAGAAGTCTTTATGAGGGAGGCTTTGAGAGAGGCTGAGATTGCTCTTGAACACGATGAAATTCCAATTGGTTGTGTGATTGTCAAGGACGGAGAAATCATTGGCCGTGGGCATAATGCGCGTGAGGAACTGCGGCGAGCGGTTATGCATGCGGAGATTATGGCCATAGAGAATGCGAACCTGAGTGAGGAGAGCTGGCGCTTGCTGGATTGCACGCTTTTTGTGACCATTGAGCCTTGTGTCATGTGTAGTGGGGCGATTGGACTCGCCCGTATTCCAAACGTGGTCTATGGGGCTAAAAACCAGAAATTTGGCGCTGCTGGGAGTTTGTACGATATCTTGACAGATGAGCGTCTCAATCATCGTGTGGAGGTTGAAACGGGAATTTTGGAAGATGAATGCGCAGCTATTATGCAGGAGTTTTTTAGAAATAGACGGAAAAAATAATTTTGCTTTTAAAATGAATAGGAATGTGATATAATAAATAGTGGAGCAACAGTTCTGCGTGAAGCGGGTCAGGGGAGGAATCCAGCAGCCCTAAGCGATTTGAATTGTGTGCTCTTTTTTTCGTGCTTTTTCCGAATAAATAAGATAGAATAATCTAGAATAAATGATAATAGAAAAGAGAAGATGATGAAAATTCGTGGTTTTGAATTGGTTTCTAGTTTTACAGATGAAAATTTATTGCCAAAGCGTGAGACAGCGCATGCCGCTGGTTACGACTTAAAGGTTGCTGTACGTACGGTTATTGCACCAGGAGAGATTGTCTTGGTTCCGACAGGGGTTAAGGCTTATATGCAGCCGACTGAGGTTCTCTACCTCTATGATCGTTCTTCAAACCCTCGTAAAAAGGGCTTGGTTTTAATTAATTCAGTTGGGGTCATTGATGGAGATTATTATGGAAATCCTGGGAATGAAGGGCATATTTTTGCTCAGATGAAGAATATCACAGACCAAGAGGTTGTTCTTGAAGTTGGAGAACGTGTTGTCCAAGCTGTCTTTGCTCCTTTCTTAATTGCAGATGGAGATGCAGCTGACGGCGTGCGGACTGGTGGATTTGGATCGACTGGGCACTAGAATGAAGATTATCTTTGTACGTCATGGAGAGCCAGATTATAGTATGCTTGATAAACTTGAAAATCCGCAACTCTATAGTGGTTTTGGTCGTGATTTAGCACCATTGACAGGAAAAGGTCGCAGTCTGGCAAAAGAAGTTGCTAAAACTGCATGTTTTGGAAAGGCAGAGATTATTATTTCATCGTCTGTGACGAGAGCTTTAGAAACAGCCCATTATATAGCGGTTGAAACAGGATTGGACTTATTTGTGGAGCCGTTTTTTCATGAGTGGCGTCCAGACTTAGATAGTACTAACTCTGATTTAACTAGTGTATTGGTAGCTCATGAATATTATCTAAAACATCAAGGAGGTTTACCTGAAGATTCTCCTTATCGCTATGAAACTGCTCTGGAGATGCGTCATCGTTTTTTAAGAACTTTGGAAAAATATAAAAATTATAAAACTATTATCATTGTAACTCACGGAATGCTCATGCGTCAGTTTGTGCCAAATGAGAAGATTGATTTTTGCCAAGTGATTGAATGTGAGATAGAGATATAGAAAGAGGTTTATTATCGCAAAGAAAAAGGCGACATTTGTGTGTCAAAATTGTGAATATAATTCCCCCAAGTATTTAGGGCGCTGTCCCAACTGTGGGTCTTGGTCTTCTTTTGTAGAAGAGGTTGAGGTTGCCGAGGTAAAGAATGCGCGTGTGTCCTTGACAGGTGAGAAAACCAAGCCCATGAAACTGGCTGAGGTGACTTCAATCAACGTCAATCGAACCAAGACGGAGATGGAGGAATTCAACCGTGTACTTGGAGGCGGAGTGGTACCAGGAAGTCTCGTCCTCATCGGTGGGGATCCTGGGATTGGGAAATCAACCCTTCTCTTACAAGTCTCAACCCAGTTGTCTCAAGTGGGGACTGTTCTCTACGTCAGTGGGGAGGAGTCTGCCCAGCAGATTAAATTACGTGCAGAGCGTTTGGGAGATATTGATAGCGAGTTTTATCTCTATGCAGAGACCAATATGCAGAGTGTTCGAGCTGAGGTGGAGCGCATCCAGCCAGACTTCCTCATTATTGACTCAATTCAAACCATTATGTCTCCTGAGATTTCAGGGGTGCAGGGATCTGTTTCTCAAGTGCGTGAGGTGACGGCTGAGCTTATGCAACTGGCCAAGACCAATAACATTGCCATCTTTATCGTAGGTCATGTGACCAAGGAAGGAACCTTGGCTGGTCCTCGTATGCTAGAGCATATGGTGGATACGGTGCTTTACTTTGAAGGGGAGCGCCACCATACCTTCCGTATTTTAAGAGCGGTCAAAAACCGTTTTGGTTCCACTAATGAGATTGGGATTTTTGAGATGCAGTCGGGCGGATTGGTTGAGGTACTCAATCCGAGTCAAGTTTTCCTAGAAGAGCGTTTGGATGGGGCGACTGGTTCGTCAATCGTTGTGACCATGGAAGGGACGCGTCCGATTTTGGCGGAGGTTCAAGCTTTGGTAACACCGACTATGTTTGGAAATGCTAAGCGTACGACGACAGGACTTGATTTTAATCGTGCGAGTCTGATTATGGCTGTTTTGGAAAAGCGGGCAGGGCTTCTCTTGCAAAATCAAGATGCTTATCTCAAATCTGCTGGCGGTGTCAAATTGGATGAACCTGCCATTGACTTGGCTGTTGCAGTTGCCATTGCTTCGAGCTACAAGGACAAGCCAACCAATCCTCAGGAATGTTTTGTGGGAGAACTGGGCTTGACAGGAGAAATTCGGCGTGTGAATCGTATCGAGCAGCGTATCAACGAAGCCGCTAAGCTGGGATTTACCAAGATTTATGTACCGAAGAATTCTTTGACAGGAATTACTCCGCCTAAGGAAATTCAGGTCATTGGCGTGACAACGATTCAGGAAGTTTTGAAAAAGGTTTTTGCTTAATCTGTGACAAATCCTCTTAAAAATGATAAGATAGGAGAAATATTTGACTATCAAATTTTCAAGGAGGGAATCGTGTCGTATTTTGAACAGTTTATGCAAGCCAATCAGGCTTATGTTGCCCTACATGGGCAGTTAAATCTGCCACTTAAACCCAAAACCAGAGTAGCCATTGTGACCTGTATGGACTCTCGTCTGCACGTTGCGCAAGCTTTGGGATTGGCACTTGGGGATGCTCATATCTTGCGGAATGCAGGTGGTCGAGTGACTGAGGACATGATTCGTTCGCTAGTTATTTCCCAGCAACAAATGGGGACAAGAGAGATTGTGGTGTTACACCATACAGACTGTGGTGCTCAGACCTTTGAAAATGGCCCTTTTCAGGAGTATTTGAAGGAAGAATTGGGTATCGATGTGTCAGATCAGGACTTTTTACCCTTCCAAGATATAGAGGAGAGTGTACGCGAGGATATGCAACTCCTTATCGAATCTCCCCTAATACCAGACGATGTCATTATCTCTGGTGCTATTTACGATGTGGATACAGGAAGTATGACAGTCGTAGAATTGTAAAAAATTCATTTAAAAAGAAAGTGTATGAAGAAAAACAGTATTTTATTTATTTTTATTTTATTGCTATGTATTGGTGTACAATATGAAACCATCTATTATACGGACGGTTCTATGTCAGGTGCGGAATATGGACTCATGGGAGTTTCTATCTTTCTAGCTCTCTTTTACATGATTCCGGCTCTTTATTTCCTTTTCCGTATTGGGGAAAAATGGGAATTGCCAAAGAAGGCTTTGATCTTGTCTTTATTGGGTGGGATGTTCCTTTCAGGCTGGCTATCTAGCTTTGCGAATACCTATATCCATGATTTACTGGATATTCTTTTCCCAGATAGTGCATTTTTAAATGCCTTTGAAAGTGCTATTGTGGCTCCTTTAGTAGAAGAACCCTTGAAATTATTGCCACTTGTCTTTGTTTTAGCTTTGATTCCTGTGCGAAAATTAAAATCTTTGTTTTTACTAGGGATTGCTTCTGGTTTGGGATTTCAAATGATTGAGGATATTGGCTACATTCGTACGGATTTGCCAGAGGGCTTTGACTTTACTATTTCGAGAATTTTAGAGCGTATCATCTCAGGAATTGCCTCTCACTGGACTTTTTCAGGGTTGGCGGTAGTAGGTGTTTACTTGCTTTACAGAGCTTATAAAGGGCAGAAGGTTGGCAAGAAAGAGGGGCTTATTTTCCTAGCTTTAGCCTTGGGAACTCATTTCTTGTTTAACTCTCCTTTTGTAGAATTAGAGACAGAGTTGCCTTTAGCGATTCCAGTGGTTACGGCTATTACTCTCTATGGTTTTTATCAGGCTTATCGCTTTGTTGAGAAGCACAATGAGTTGATGAACTAGAATATTTTTTAAAAGAATGATGCAAGGGTACAAATATGGTGCCCTTCTTTTATTTTTGATTGAAAAATAGTGCAAAAAGCGCTACAATGGTAAATGGAAAAATCTTGTGAAAAGCACAAGCGATACATATATACCGGAGGAAATCATGTCTTTTTCTGATTTAAAGCTGTTTGCCCTTTCTTCTAATCAAGAATTGGCAAAACGTGTGGCGCAGGAGATTGGGATAGAGTTGGGGAAATCAAGTGTTCGCCAATTTTCAGATGGAGAGATTCAGGTCAACATCGAAGAATCAATCCGTGGGAAACACGTCTTTATCCTACAATCAACTAGTTCGCCTGTAAATGACAATCTGCTTGAAATTTTGATTATGGTAGATGCTTTGAAGCGTGCGAGTGCAGAATCTGTCAATGTTGTCATGCCTTACTATGGGTATGCACGTCAGGATAGAAAGGCGAGAGCGCGTGAGCCAATCACTTCAAAACTTGTCGCAAATATGCTTGAAGTAGCTGGAGTAGATCGTTTATTGACCATCGACTTGCATGCTGCGCAGATTCAAGGATTCTTTGATATTCCTGTGGATCATTTGATGGGAGCTCCTCTGATTGCGGATTATTTTGAGCGTCGTGGCATGGTTGGTTCTGACTATGTGGTTGTCAGCCCAGACCATGGAGGGGTGACTCGTGCTCGTAAGTTGGCAGAATTTTTGAAAACATCTATTGCTATCATTGACAAACGTCGTAGTGTTGATAAGATGAATACTAGTGAAGTCATGAACATCATCGGTAAGGTCGAAGGCAAGACTTGTATCTTGATTGATGATATGATTGATACCGCTGGAACGATTTGTCATGCGGCAGATGCTCTTGCAGAAGCTGGTGCTGTTGAAGTCTATGCAAGCTGTACGCACCCAGTTCTTTCTGGTCCTGCTATGGACAATATCCAAAAATCAGCTATCAAGAAATTGGTTGTTTTGGATACCATCTATCTCCCAGAAGAGCGTTTGATCGATAAGATTGAGCAGATTTCAATCGCTCATCTCCTAGGAGATGCTATTGTGCGTATCCATGAAAAACGCCCACTTTCTCCACTTTTCAGTATTGAGAAAAAGATTTAATGACCAAGCCTGAGATGATTCTCAGGTTTTTTTCATCTCTTTTCCGAATAAATAGATAGAACCAGAGAATCTAGGAAACCTAGATTTAAAACTGTGGTATAATAAAAGGAGGAAGAGGATGATTCTAAGACATCCGGGCATCAGCCCGACCAATGACTTGGTTGCTAAGAAAATCTTTAGCAATCCAGAAATTACTTGTCAATTTATTCGCGATATGCTGGATTTACCAGCAAAAAATGTGACCATTTTGGAGGGAAGCAATATTCACGTCTTGCCTTCCATACCTTACTCGGCGCAGGATTTCTATACCAGTATAGATGTTTTGGCGGAGTTGGACAATGGCACGCAGGTTATTATCGAAATCCAAGTTCATCATCAGAATTTTTTCATCAATCGCCTGTGGGCTTACCTGTGTAGTCAGGTCAATCAAAATCTCGAAAAAATTCGCCAGCGAGAAGGTGATACACACCAGAGTTACAAACACATCGCACCAGTATATGCTATCGCTATCGTGGACAGCAATTACTTCTCGGATGATTTGGCTTTTCATAGCTTTAGTATGCGCGAGGACACGACAGGTGAGGTTTTAACCATAACCAATAATGGACAAGAAAACCATCTAGTAAAGATGGCGTTCTTGGAATTAAAAAAATACAGAGAAACCAGCAAAGACGAGGTTCGCAAACCGTGGTTGGAGTTTTTCGGCAACAAACCCTTTACCCAACAACCTGAGCGAGCCATTAGCCAGGCAGACCAACTGCTGGACTATAAGAGCTGGTCCGAGGAGGACAGGAAGATGTTTAGTGAACAACGCAGGCGTGAAGAACAAGCCTTGTTAGCGCATGACTATGCCTTGGAACAAGCTGAAGAAAAAGGATTAGAGCGTGGCCTTGAACAAGGTCTAGAGCGTGGGAAAATTTTTACCTTTCTAGATTTAGTACGCCAACATGTTTTAACTTCCGAATTTGCTAGCGAGCAATTAGGTATGACGGTCTCTGAATTTGAGGCACTCTTATAAGACCATCACTAGTAATGGCGTTCTTGGAATTAAAAAAATACAGAGAAACCAGCAAAGACGAGGTTCGCAAACCGTGGTTGGAGTTTTTTGGGAATAAACCCTTTACCCAAGAACCAGAGCGAGCTATCAGCCAAGCAGACCAACTGCTGGACTATAAGAGCTGGTCCGAGGAGGACAGGAAAATGTTTAGTGAACAACGCAGGCGTGAGGAACAAGCCTTGTTAGCACAGGACTATGCCTTGGAACAAGCCGAAGAAAAAGGCTTAGAGCGTGGTATTGAACGTGGTCGAGCTGAGGGAATCAAAGAGGGATTAAAAGTAGGTTTAGTAAATCTCGTTCGCCAAGGTATTCTGACTTCCGAAGTTGCCAGCCAGCAATTAGGTATGACGGTCGCAGAGTTTGAGGACTTGCTATAAGGTCACATTTTAAATAGTAGAAAGTTTATAAAGTGGCAAGTTATTATCAAAAAACTTGTCATTTTTGCTTGACATTTCGAAGGGGTTATAGGATAATACTACAGAAGTGAGTTCTGTCCAACTGTCTATGTGGATTAAATATGAATGATTTTACTCAAGGATCAAAAAATTGTGAGATTTTCACTTTAATATAGGATATTTTAAGCGTATTCACTCTCACAAAGTTGTTTTTTCACCTTTTTTTCTAAAAATAGGAAAAAACTTTAAAAACTCGAAGAAAACCCTTGACAAATCCTGCAAATATTTATATACTGTATGGTAGTAAGATAGTCTTACGAAAAATATTATAAGAAAAATGAAGGAGATAAAACGATGAAAAAAGTTTTATTGACAAGTGCAGCAGTTGTAGCTGCAGCAGCAGCTCTTAATGCAGCTCCAGTACATGCATACGGAAACTGGACAGGTTGGAATGATGGTGGAGCAGGTTCAGTTAATCCATCTACTACAGCAACAAATCCAGCTGTTAATTTGCCAGCAAACCATGATGGTAACCCAAACAACCGTTTTGGTTACGGTTTTGCAATTGGTGCTAAATACATCCGTTACGACCGTGACGCAGCACATGGATTTAACCGTCATGTTCGTGTAACTGTTGTTGATGGTGGTGGACGTCCAGTTCCAAACGTAGAAGTTGATTTCTTCTTGAAACCTGCTTCAGGTGAAAAGAAACCAGAATACTTCACTGCTACAACTAATCAATCAGGTGATGCTGAACTTCCAACAGTATTCAAAGCTGGTGAAGTGATTCAGTATCGTGTTGCTGCAACAGCTACTGATTTTAAAGAAGCAGTAGAACTTGTTGGTGAATTTACTGTTGAAGCTGGTAACGAATATGCTGGTTCATTGTACACAAATGGTCGTATTGTATTGCCATACAAACTTGATGATCGTGCAGCACAAATTGGTAACGCAACTACAGCTGCTCAATACGGTTGGGCTCAAACAGCTGAAGGTTGGAAATACTTCGAAAATGCTGCAGCTGTTAAAGGTTGGAAACAAGTTGAAGGTAAATGGTACTTCTTTAACGCTGAAGGCGTAATGCAAAAATGGTGGGTTAAAGATGGTAACACTTGGTACTACCTAAATGGTTCAGGTCAAATGCAAACTGGTTGGTTGCAAGACGGTGGTAAATGGTACTTCCTTGAAGCATCAGGTGCTATGAAAGCTAGCCAATGGTTTGAAGTTGCTGGTAAATGGTACCATGTTGATGCTTCAGGTGCTCTTTCAGTAAACACAACTGTTGACGGTTACAACGTAAACGCAAACGGTGAGTGGGTATAATCCGAATAAATGAAATATAAAACAGGGAGATTTTTCCCTGTTTTTTCTTGCATTTATCTTGTATAAGTATTATAATGATTAAAAATAATAGGAGGTTTCCAATGAAATCAAAAGTGTTGAAAATTTTATTAGGTGCAACCTTGGCAGGCACTGCCCTTGTTGGAGCAAGAGTAACTGAAGTGAAAGCTTCGGAAACGAATGTTTATAAGACAGTTGTTTGGGTCACAAAACAGGAAGATGGTAAGGAAAAGGTTTTAAGAGGTGCTCAAACTTATGATTCGTCAAAACCTGAGACATCATCTCCAGGTACTTTTTCAGGATATCAATTTGATACTTCTTCAATAGATGGAACTGTATTAAAGCATTACTTTAAGCCAGCAGTGACTGTAACAGGAGATAAAGTAGATGGACTTTCTGCAAAACCTGACATCTTAAAACCCTTTAAAGATACAGTCAAAGGGACTTCTTGGCTGGTAATGGAATCAGATGGGACTAGTAGAGAATTAAAAGCTTTTCTTCCTGCTAATGCTACCAAAAAAGCTGAAGAAGTTGAACATGGTACATTTAAAGGTTATCGTTTTGTAGAAACAAAGATTGATCAAGATGTTCGGAAACATTGGTTTGTAAAAGATGATAGCATTACAGGAACTGAAAAAATTGAAGATAAACAGACAGGCTGGCAATTTATTACTAATAAATGGTATTTCTTTGATAAAGATGGGATGAAGAAGACTGGCTGGGTGAATGATGGTAGCTGGTATTACCTAGCGGAAGATGGTAGTATGCAAACAGGTTGGAAATTCATTTCTGGTAAATGGTACTATCTTAATAGTGCTGGCTCTATGCAGACAGGCTGGTTAAATCAAGGTGGCAAGTGGTACTATCTGAACTCTGATGGTGCAATGGCTACTGGTTGGAGAAAAGTAGATGGAGTCTGGTACTATCTAAATACTTCTGGTGCTCTGGTTACTGGTTGGTTTCAAGCAGGTAGCAAGTGGTATTATGCCTATAGTTCAGGTGCTCTTGCAGTAAATACAACGATTAACGGCTATACTCTAAATGCAAATGGTGAGTGGGTGTAACATTATACACGGAATAAGTGATAAAGAGGTAAAAAAGATGAAAGCAAAACGTTTTTTAGCAGTGGGAGCTGCAGGAGTTTCATTGTTTGGAGCAAGTGCTTTATTAGCTTCAGTTAGCAATCATAGTGTGGTGTACGCGGATCAAGCACCAGATGGCCAGTTTACTAATGGGACAGTCATGAAATATTTGAATGGTAAATATGGATATGCAGATTTTAATTTTCAAAATGGCTATGTTGCAACTCCAGGTAGTATACCTGGCTATACATATGTAAGAAGTGGTAGGGATGGCCATAATTGGGTTCATTACTTTATTTCCAATTCTGATGCAGCTGCAATGAATAATGGTGCTAACTCAGGAAGTCAAGGTAACAGTTCGACAACAACTAGCACAAATACAGGAACTCAAGGTAACAGTTCGACAACAACTAGCACAAATACAGGAACTCAAGGTAATAGTTCAGCAGCAAACACTCAAAAAAATGAGTATAAATGGTTAACGGTTTCTGGGAAATACCAGCTTTATATTAATAATAATCTAGTCAAAGGTTGGCAGACTGTTGATGGTAAGACTTATTATTTTGATGAAAATGGTTTTATGAAGACTGGGATCTTAGAAATCAAAGATAAACGTTATTACTTTGATGAAAATGGCCTTATGAAATCTGGTTGGGTCAATGAAGGTGGTAAGGATTACTATATTACTGATGATGGTTCTAAACCAACTACTGTCATTGCAAAAGGTGAGAAGATTTACTACGTTAAAGAGGGGATTCAACAAACAGGTTTTCAACAGATTGATAAGAAGTGGTATTATTTATTGGCAGACGGTAGCCGTAAAACAGGTCTCGTTCAAGATACAAATAAGAAATGGTACTATATTACAAATGATGGAGAACGTAAAGTTGGTCTCGTAAAAGATAGTGACGGTGCTTATCATTACCTTACTCCAGAAGGTGAACGTAAAACAGGTTCTATCACTATTGACGGCGTGACTTATCGTTTAGCGGATCGTGCTAGTAGCAAGCCAGGTTGGAATAAAATGGATGGCAAATGGTACTATTATGATGCGGAAGATAACATGAAGACAGGTTGGGTTAAAGATGGCTCATGGTACTACTTGGATGCTTCTGGTGTCATGCAAACAGGTTGGCAAAAAATTGATGGGGTATGGTATTATCTAGATGGATCAGGTGCTATGCAGACAGGTTGGTTGAACCAAGGTGGAACTTGGTATTACCTCAATAATTCAGGCGCTATGAAAACAGGTTGGCTAAACCAAAGCGGAACATGGTATTATCTAGATGGATCAGGTGCTATGAAGACTGGTTGGTACCAAGTTGGTGGTAAATGGTATTACTCATACTCATCAGGAGTCTTAGCAGTAAGTACAACTATCAATGGTTACACTGTTAATTCTAATGGTGAATGGGTCTAATACGAATCATGCAGAAAGTAAGAGGAATTTCCTCTTACTTTTTTATTGATAGAAGTTCTATTTCTTGATTTTTTCGAAAGAAAATGGTAAAATAACAGCAAAAAGATATTAAAGGTGGTAAATACTTTATGGATAAGAAAAAACTTCTCACTGCTAGCTTGGCTAGTGTAGCCGTTCTTGGAGCAGGTTTCCTTGCTTCTCACCCGTCAGTTGTGAAGGCTGAAGAAGCAGCTTCAACTGCTGTAACTAAAGAAGATGTAGCTGAGTACTTCACTGATTTAGAAAAAAAAGCTGAAGAAGCTATTAATAAAAATGATAAAATTGCTAACAAAGAAGTAGCAATTTTGGAAGCTAAGGCAGCTATTGGTAAAGAAGATTTATTAAAAGCTATTGATGAAAAACAAATCACACCTGAAGATGTATTGAAAGATTTAGCAGAAGCTAGCAAGACTGAATCAGATGAAGCAGAAGCAGGAAAATATGGTGAAAACTATGCACCTCAAGAAGTAAAAGATGCAAAACCTGCCCCAGGTGCTGAATTAGTTCGTAACGAATCTGGTGAAGTTACAGAAGTTAAACCAATCGATGGTAGAAGTGAAATTGATGCTGATGCTCAAGATAAAATCAACAAACGTTTAGACGAAGAAAAAACAGATGTTAAAGATGCTGAAGAAAGACTAGCTGCAGCTAATCATGATGAAAAAGAAGCTGAATCTAACAGAGAAGAAGCTAAGGTAGCTGTAGAATCAGCTAAAGAAAATGTTAAAGCAGCTCAAGAGGAATTGGCAGCTGCAAAAGATCCTAAATCAAAAGAGGAAGCTGAGAAAACTTTAAAACAAGCTGAGCAAGATTTGAAAGATGCTGAAGATGCATTGGAACAAGCAGATGAAGATTATTATTCATATGTTGCAGATCGTGAAGCTGAAGAAGTTCGTTTGGCAACACGTAATATTGCAAAATTAAAAGCTGAAGGAAAAGATACAACAGAGGCAGAAAAAGAACTTGATCTTGTATTAAATGGAGTAGAACCACTTGTACAACCAGAACTTCCTCTTTATGTTGAATCAGAGCAACCTAAATTACCAAATGATGGTGGCCCTTACCCAGGTGATCGTTATATTATTAACAAACCAGCAGCAACACCAGCAGGGACTCCAGCAACAACACCAGCAGGGACTCCAGCAACAACACCAGCAGATGCTCCAGCAGCAACATCAGCAGATGCTCCAGCAGCAACATCAGCAGATGCTCCAGCAGCAACATCAGCAGATGCTCCAGCAACTCCTGCGGTTGCACCAACTGTAGCAGGAACTAGCCAAGACAATACTTATCAAGCTCCAGCTGCGAAAGCAGAAGATAAGAAAGAACTTCCAAATACTGGTGGTAAAGATAATGCAGCAGTTGCATCATTAGGATTCCTCGGATTGCTCCTTGGTGCCCTTCCATTTGTGAAACGCAAAAACTAATTAGTTGAAGATATAAAAGAGAAGGATTTATGACCTTCTCTTTTTTGTGTGATATGGGATATAGTAAGAGTTCTGTCGAAAATAAAAAATGAACAAAACGATGTTTCAGTTTTGTTCATTTTTATGTTATTTTATAAACTTACAAGAGCTCCTCAAACTCAGCGACGGCCATGCCTAATTGCCGGCTGGCAACCTTGGGAGTCAGAAGACCTTGGTGGACTAGATTTACTAAAGCTACTTTTAATCCCTCTTCGATACCCTCAGCTCGACCACGATCTAAACTTTTTTCAATACCTTCCGCCCTAGCTGTTTCCAAAGCATAGTCATGTGCTAACAAGGCTTGTTCTTCACATCTGCGTTGTTCACTAAACATCTTCCTGTCCTCCTCGGACCAACTTTTGTAGTCTAGAAGTTGGTCTGCTTGGCTAATGGCTCGCTCAGGTTGTTGAGTAAAGGGTTTATTACCAAAAAACTCCAACCACGGCTTGCGAACCTCGTCGTTGCTGGTTTCTCTGTACTTTTTAGTTCTTATTTGTGATGCTCCTTCAATAGTTCTTCAAACTCAGCGACGGTCATGCCCAACTGCTGGCTGGCAACCTCGGAAGTCAGGAGACCTTGGCGAACCATGTCTAAGAAGGCAAAAAGTTTCCCTTCTTCCCTTCCTTCAACTTTCCCACGCTCTAAGCCTTTTTCTTCAGCTTGTTCCAAGGCATAATTCTGAGCCAATAACGCTTGTTCTTCACGCATACGTATTTGACTAAACATTTTTCTGTCCTCCTCGGACCAGCTCTTATAGTCTAGAAGTTGGTCTGCCTGACTGATGGCTCGCTCGGGTTGTTGGGTAAAGGGCTTATTCCCGAAAAACTCCAACCAGGGCTTGCGAACCTTATCTTTGCTGGTTTCTCTGTATTTTTTAAGTTCTAAGAAAGCCATCTTTACTAGATGATTTTCTTATCCATTGTTTGTAATTGTTAAAGCCTCACCTGTCGTGTCCTCGCGCATACTAAAGCTATGGAAAGCCAAGTCATCTTGGAAGTAGTTGCTATCCACGATTGCGATAGCGTATACTGGTGCGATGTGTTTGTAACTTTGATGAGTATTGCCTTCTTGCTGACGAATTTTTTCAAGGTTTTGATTGACCTGACTGCACAGGTAAGCCCATAAACGATTAATGAAAAAATTCTGATGATGAACTTGGATTTCAATGATTACTTGAGTGCCATTGTCCAACTCCGCCAAAACATCTATACTGGTATAGAAATCCTGCGCTGAGTAGGGCAGGGAAGGCAAGACGTGAATGTTACTTCCCTCCAAAATAGTCACATTTTTTGCTGGTAAATCTAGCATATCGCGGATAAATTGACAAGTGATTTCTGGATTATTAAAGATTTTCTTAGCAACCAAATCATTGGTTGGGCTGATGCCCGGATGACGTAATGCCATACTCTTTCTCCTTTCATTATAGCACATTTTCAAATCTAGGTTTACTGGATTCTTTGGCTCTATCTATTTATTCGGAAAAAGTGTGAAAAATATTGGGTATCGCTCTTCTCAATGGTATTTTTTGGTGCTTTCCTTTATAATGGGTGTATGGATAAGAAAAAATTATTATTGATTGATGGGTCTTCTGTTGCTTTTCGGGCGTTTTTTGCCCTCTATCAGCAGTTGGACCGTTTTAAGAATGCGGCTGGTTTGCATACCAATGCGATTTATGGTTTCCAGTTGATGTTGAGTCATTTATTGGAGCGGGTTGAGCCTAGTCATATTTTGGTGGCCTTTGATGCGGGAAAGACCACCTTCCGTACTGAGATGTATGCGGACTATAAGGGAGGTCGGGCTAAGACTCCAGATGAGTTTCGGGAGCAGTTTCCTTTTATTCGTGAGTTGCTAGATCATATGGGGATTCGTCACTATGAGTTGGCCCAGTATGAGGCGGATGACATTATTGGGACACTGGATAAACTAGCAGAGCAGGATGGTTTTGATATTACCATTGTCAGTGGGGACAAGGATTTGATTCAGCTGACGGATGAGCATACGGTGGTTGAAATTTCCAAGAAAGGTGTGGCTGAGTTTGAGGCTTTTACGCCAGAATATCTCATGGAAAAGATGAGCATTACACCGGCTCAGTTTATCGATCTCAAGGCGCTCATGGGTGATAAGTCGGATAATATCCCTGGGGTTACCAAAATTGGTGAAAAGACGGGTATCAAGCTCTTGCTGGAGCATGGCTCGCTTGAGGGAATTTATGAAAATATCGATGGGATGAAGGCTTCTAAGATGAAGGACAATCTCATCAATGATAAGGAACAGGCCTTTTTGTCGAAAACACTGGCGACCATTGATACCAAGGCACCGATTGAGATTGGGTTGAAGGATTTGGTTTATAGTGGTCCAGATGTGGAAAGTCTTGGGAAATTCTACGATGAGATGGGCTTCAAACAGCTCAAACAGGCTTTAAATGTGTCGTCAGCTGATGTTGCTGAAAGTTTGGACTTTACTATCGTTGAGCAAGTCAGTCAAGATATGCTGAGTGAAGAAGCTATCTTTCACTTTGAGCTTTTTGGTGAGAATTACCATACGGATGATTTGGTTGGTTTTGCTTGGTCTTGTGGGGATAAGCTCTATGCTACAGACAAGCTTGAACTTTTGCAAGAGCCTATTTTCAAAGATTTTCTAGAAAAAACACCTTTGAGGGTGTATGACTTTAAGAAAGCTAAAGTTCTCTTGCATCGTTTGGGTGTGGATTTGCAGGCGCCTGCTTTTGACAGTCGTTTGGCTAAATATCTCCTTTCGACTGTGGAGGACAATGAAATTGCGACCATCGCTAGTCTTTATGGTCAGACTTACTTGGTCGATGATGAGACTTTCTATGGTAAGGGAGTCAAGAAGGCCATTCCTGAACGCGAGAAATTCTTGGAACATTTGGCGCGTAAGCTTGCTGTTTTGGTTGAGACTGAGCCTATTTTGCTTGAAAAACTCAGTGAAAATGGGCAATTAGAGCTTCTTTATGATATGGAGCAACCTCTGGCTTTTGTCCTTGCCAAGATGGAAATTGCTGGGATTACGGTCAAGAAAGAGACCTTGCTTGAGATGCAGGCTGAAAATGAGCTTGTCATTGAAAAACTCACTCAAGAGATTTATGAACTGGCTGGTGAGGAGTTTAATATCAACTCGCCTAAGCAGTTGGGCGTGCTTCTTTTTGAAAAGTTGGGTCTTCCCCTAGAATACACTAAGAAAACTAAAACGGGTTACTCAACAGCGGTGGATGTGTTGGAACGTTTGGCTCCTATTGCTCCGATTGTTAAGAAAATTCTAGACTACCGTCAGATTGCCAAGATTCAATCGACTTATGTAATTGGCTTGCAGGACTGGATTTTGGCTGATGGCAAGATTCATACGCGTTATGTGCAGGATTTGACCCAGACAGGTCGTCTGTCTAGTGTGGATCCAAACCTGCAAAATATTCCTGTGCGTTTGGAGCAAGGCCGTCTCATTCGTAAGGCTTTTGTGCCTGAGTGGGAGGATAGTGTCCTTCTGAGCTCCGACTATTCACAGATTGAATTGCGCGTTTTGGCCCATATTTCTAAAGATGAACACTTGATAAAGGCTTTCCAAGAGGGGGCAGATATTCATACTTCGACAGCCATGCGTGTCTTTGGCATTGAACGTCCTGAGGATGTGACTGCAAATGACCGTCGTAATGCCAAGGCGGTAAACTTTGGAGTGGTTTACGGGATTTCAGATTTTGGCTTGTCTAATAATTTGGGCATCAGCCGTAAGGAGGCCAAAGCCTACATTGATACCTACTTTGAACGCTTCCCAGGTATTAAAAACTACATGGATGAAGTGGTGCGTGAGGCGCGTGATAAGGGCTATGTGGAGACCCTCTTCAAGCGTCGTCGTGAGTTGCCAGATATCAATTCTCGCAACTTCAATATTCGTGGTTTTGCAGAGCGAACGGCCATCAACTCACCTATCCAGGGTTCGGCAGCAGATATTCTTAAGATTGCTATGATTCAGCTGGATAAAGCCTTGGTTGCAGGTGGTTATCAGACTAAGATGCTTCTGCAAGTGCACGATGAAATCGTCCTTGAAGTGCCTAAATCTGAATTGGCAGAGATGAAAAAATTGGTCAAACAAACTATGGAAGAAGCTATCCAACTCAGTGTTCCCCTCATCGCAGATGAAAATGAAGGGGCAACCTGGTACGAGGCTAAATAAAAAGGGGGCTAGCCTTCCTTTTTTGTAGTAGAATTCTGCAAGCCTTTTCAAAATGTGCTATACTGATGAAAAAGGAGGATTTCTATGAGTCAAGAATTTATCAATCCAAGTGATGGCGTGATTCGTCAGTATCTAGCAACGAGTAAAACCCTTGCTGTGGTGGGTTTGTCAGACCGTGAGGAAACAACCAGCAATCGAGTGACCAAGAAAATGCAGTCTCGTGGTTATAAAATTATTCCAGTCAATCCCAAGGCGGTAGGTGGAGAAATCTTGGGTGAAAAGGCCTATGCTAGCCTAGCAGAGATTCCTTTTCCTGTAGATATTGTCAATGTTTACCGTCGCAGTGAATTTTTGCCTGATGTGGCGCATGATTTTCTCAAAGCTGATGCCAAGATTTTTTGGGCACAGCTAGGACTTGAAAGTCTAGAAGCGGAAGAAATCTTGCGTGCTGGTGGATGCGATGACATCGTGATGAATCGTTGCATCAAGAGAGAACATACACGCTTGATTGAGGAAGCATAAGAAAAAGGTAGCTGGTGGGCTACCTTTTGTATTAGAAAATGCCGATAAGGATCTGCATACCAAGACTAGTGAGGATGATGGCTATCCAGCAGATGGCTCCGAGAAGAATGGATTTTCCACTGGATTTGACCATAGCGACCAGATTGGTTTTGAGACCGATAGCACTCATGGCCATGACAATAAGGAATTTAGAGAGTTGTTTGAGAGGGGTAAAGAAACTACTGGACACACCTAGAGAGGTGAGTAGTGTAGTGAGGAGAGAGGCAAGGATAAAGTAAAGGATAAAAAGTGGGAAGACTTTTTTCAGTTGTAGGCTTTGCTTGTTTTCTTGTTGGCGACTTTGCCAGTAGGATAGAAAGAGCGTGATAGGGATAATGGCCAAAGTACGTGTGAGTTTAACAATGGTTGCAGACTCGAGGGTATTGCTTTGGTAAAGACTGTCCCAAGCGCTGGCGGCAGCCGTTACAGAGGAAGTGTCGTTGACCGCAGTCCCTGCAAAGAGGGCGAAGCCTTCATTGGATAGATGAAGCCAGGTGCCGAGGGTTGGAAAGATGAGCGCAGCCAAGACATTGAAGAAAAAGATAACGGAAATGGCTTGGGCTACTTCCTTTTCCTTAGCATCAATAACGGGCGCTGTCGCCGCAATGGCAGAACCCCCACAGATGGAAGAACCTACTCCAACCAAGGTAGCCAGTTTTGTATCCAGTGCAAAGAAGCGCTGGAAGAAGTAGGCAATAATCAGAGCTATTGAGATAGTGGACAGGATGACAGGGAGTGAAGATTGGCCAACTGCGAAGACCTGCGAGATATTGAGACCAAAACCAAGCAAGACAACGGCATATTGGAGCAACTTCTTGGAACTAAAGGTCAAACCAGCATCCAGTTGTTTATAGGACGAGAGAAAGGGATGTAGGAGCATTCCCATGAAAATGGCAAAAACGGGCGCGCCAATAACAGGGAAGAATCCTCCTAAGTACCAAGATACGATAGAAATGAGAAGGCAGGCCAAGATACCTGCTCCATTTTTTGATAGAAATGACATAAAAACCTCCAAATAAAATACCTTACCATTATAGACCTATAAACAGGAAAAGTAAAGTAGACAGTGGAAAAGCTATTCTATAATGTATTTTTGCGGTCGGGGGGCTTTTGTAGTATAATAGAGATACGTTTTGAAAGTAGGAGGTATCTATGGACTTAACTAAGCGCTTTAATAAACAGTTAGATAAGATTCAAGTTTCGTTGATTCGTCAGTTTGACCAGGCTATTTCGGAAATTCCTGGGGTCTTGCGTTTGACCTTGGGGGAACCTGATTTTACAACGCCAGATCATGTCAAGGAGGCGGCCAAGCGAGCGATTGACCAAAACCAATCCTACTATACAGGGATGAGTGGTCTGTTGACTTTACGTCAGGCGGCCAGTGACTTTGTTAAGGAAAAGTACCAACTGGACTATGCTCCTGAGAATGAAATTTTAGTTACAATTGGGGCGACAGAGGCTTTATCTGCTACTTTGACAGCTATTTTGGAAGAGGGAGATAAGGTGCTCTTGCCAGCTCCTGCTTATCCGGGTTATGAACCGATTGTTAATCTAGTTGGGGCAGAGATTGTCGAGATTGACACAACTGAAAATGGTTTTGTCTTGACTCCTGAAATGTTGGAGAAGGCCATTTTGGAGCAGGGTGACAAGCTCAAGGCGGTTATTCTCAACTATCCAGCCAATCCGACAGGAATTACCTACAGTCGGGAACAATTGGAGGCCTTGGCAGCTGTTTTACGCAAGTACGAAATTTTTGTTGTCTGTGATGAGGTTTACTCAGAATTGACCTACACAGGGGAAGCCCATGTGTCTCTAGGAACGATGCTGAGAGATCAGGCAATTATCATCAATGGTTTGTCTAAATCGCATGCTATGACCGGTTGGCGTTTGGGTCTGATTTTTGCTCCTGCGGTCTTTACAGCCCAGTTAATCAAGAGTCATCAGTACTTGGTGACTGCCGCAAATACCATGGCGCAACATGCTGCGGTGGAAGCCTTGACAGCTGGTAAAAACGATGCGGAACCTATGAAGAAGGAATATATCCAGCGTCGGGATTATATTATCGAGAAAATGACTGCTCTTGGTTTTGAGATTATCAAACCAGACGGTGCCTTCTATATCTTTGCTAAGATTCCAGCAGGATATAATCAAGATTCTTTTGCTTTTCTGAAGGATTTTGCTCAGAAGAAGGCTGTTGCCTTTATCCCTGGTGCAGCCTTTGGGCGTTACGGGGAAGGTTATGTTCGCCTATCTTATGCAGCCAGCATGGAGACTATCAAAGAAGCCATGAAACGACTTGAGGAGTACATGAGAGAAGCATGATTCAGTCTATCAAGAGTCAAGGCTTGGTGCTCTACAATCGCAATTTTCGTGAGGATGACAAGCTAGTCAAGATTTTTACTGAGCAGGCTGGTAAACGCATGTTTTTCGTCAAACACGCTGGTCAGTCTAAGCTGGCCCCTGTTATTCAGCCCTTGGTGCTGGCACGATTTCTCTTGCGAATCAATGATGATGGGCTTAGTTACATTGAGGACTATCATGAGGTGATGACTTTTCCCAAGATTAATAGCGATCTCTTTGTCATGGCCTATGCGACCTACGTGGCAGCTCTTGCCGATGCTAGTTTGCAGGACAATCAGCAGGATGCTCCCTTGTTTGCTTTTTTGCAAAAGACTTTGGAATTGATGGAAGCGGGCTTGGATTATCAGGTTTTGACTAATATTTTTGAAATTCAAATCTTGACCCGATTTGGTATTAGTCTCAATTTTAATGAGTGTGTCTTTTGTCATCGGGTCGGTCAGGCTTTTGACTTTTCTTTCAAATATGGAGCCTGCCTCTGTCCAAATCATTATCATGAAGATGAGAGACGTTGCCATCTCAATCCCAATATCCCCTATCTGCTCAATCAATTTCAAGCTATTGATTTTGAGACATTGGAGACCATTTCGCTCAAGCCTGAAATCAAGCAAGAACTACGCCAATTTATGGATCAACTCTACGAAGAGTACGTTGGGATTCACCTAAAATCAAAGAAATTTATTGATTCCCTAGCAGACTGGGGACAATTACTAAAAGAGGAAAAGAAATGAAAAAAATCGCAGTAGATGCCATGGGGGGCGATTACGCACCTCAGGCCATCGTTGAGGGTGTCAATCAAGCCCTAGCTGACTTTTCAGATATCGAGGTTCAACTCTACGGAGATGAAGCTAAAATCAAGCAATATCTGACAGCGACAGAGCGCGTCAGCATTATCCATACGGATGAGAAGATTGATTCAGACGATGAACCTACGAGAGCTATTCGGAAGAAGAAAAATGCCAGTATGGTCTTGGCGGCCAAGGCTGTCAAAGAGGGAGAAGCAGACGCTGTTCTCTCAGCTGGGAATACAGGTGCTTTACTAGCAGCAGGATTTTTCATCGTGGGTCGTATCAAGAATATCGACCGTCCTGGACTCATGTCTACCTTGCCGACCGTTGATGGGAAAGGTTTTGACATGCTAGACCTCGGTGCAAATGCAGAAAATACAGCCCAGCACCTCCATCAATATGCTGTTCTAGGTTCCTTCTATGCCAAGAATGTTCGTGGCATTGCGCAACCACGTGTTGGTTTGCTCAACAACGGAACAGAGAGTAGCAAGGGTGATCCGCTTCGTAAGGAAACTTATGAATTATTAGTGGCTGATGAAAGTTTGAACTTTATCGGAAATGTGGAAGCGCGTGATTTGATGAATGGCGTTGCAGATGTTGTTGTGGCAGATGGTTTCACGGGAAACGCTGTGCTCAAATCCATTGAAGGGACAGCCATGGGAATCATGGGCTTGCTCAAGACAGCTATTACAGGTGGTGGTCTTCGAGCGAAACTAGGTGCCCTCCTTCTTAAGGACAGTCTCAGAGGTTTGAAAAAACAGCTCAACTACTCAGATGTTGGTGGAGCAGTCTTGTTTGGTGTTAAGGCACCTGTTGTCAAGACTCATGGCTCCAGCGATGCCAAGGCTGTCTATAGTACAATCCGCCAGATTCGTACCATGCTAGAAACAGACGTAGTTGCCCAGACTGCGCGTGAATTTTCAGGAGAATAAAAGAGATGACAGAAAAAGAAATTTTTGACCGTATTGTGACCATTATCCAAGAGCGACAGGGAGAGGACTTTGTCGTGACAGAATCCTTGAGTCTGAAAGATGACTTGGATGCTGACTCCGTTGACTTGATGGAGTTTATCTTGACGCTGGAAGATGAATTTAGTATCGAAATCAGTGATGAGGAAATTGACCAACTGCAAAGTGTAGGAGATGTGGTTAAAATCATTCAAGGAAAATAGCAATCGGAGTTCCAAGGCACCTGCTTTGGAATTTTTTATTTGGCTTAATACTCTTCGAAAATCTCTTCAAACCACGTCAGCGTCGCCTTACTGGAGGTATGGTTACTGACTTCGTCAGTTCTATTTACAACCTCAAAGCCGTGCTTTGAGCAACCTGCGGCTATCTTCCTAGTTTGCTCGTTGATTTTCATTGAGTATAAGTGACCGTTTAGGAACAGATTTAGTCTTTCTAGGGACAGGAGAAATTTGAGGACAAATAAGGGATATAATGAAATCAGAAAAATCAATCTCCAAAAAGGAGAAAAAAGAAAGGATTTTCACGATGAAAAAATATCTTTATTCTAGTTTGTTAGTTCTTGCAGGAGGCGTTCTCCTAGCAAATACTACGGTAGCCTATGCTGATTCCCCATCAGCAAGTGAGAAAGAAGCGATTGCTCAATTAGTTAATCAAGGCAAGATAAAAGCTGAAGAAGCTGATCAAGTAAAATTGATTGGTTTTGAAGATAAAGAAACCCAAGCAGAGGGAAATCAAGAGAAGAAAGCTTTCAATCAATATCGTGATCCGAAAGGAACATGGATGCAAACCAATGGTAAATGGTGGTTTAAATACGGTTCAGGTGGTTATGCTAAAAATTGGGAACAATTAGATGGCAAGTGGTACTATTTTGATGACCAAGGATGGATGAAAGAAAATACTTGGATTCAACCTGATGGTAATTATTACTACTTATCTGCTAGTGGTGCTATGGTCACTGGTTATCAACGTGTGAATGGTACACCATACTTCTTTAGAGACAGTGGTGTATGGGTAGAAAATCGTGGACAGGCACTTGGTGAATATGCCGAGACATTTGTAGGGAAAATCCCATATGTTTGGGGTGGGGCAGATTTGAATAGTGGCGTAGATTGCTCAGGATTTACGATGGCTATTCATGCTAAGTTTGATATTAGTATTCCTAGAGTGACCTATGGTCAAGCAACAGGAGGAAGTTATGTAAGTAATGGTTCTCAACAAGCTGGAGATTTGATTTTGTATAATAGTGAAGAGACAAATGACCATGTAGGTATTTATGTTGGTGGTGGAAAGGTAGTTCATGCTCCATATCCAGGTCAATATGTTTCTTATATGGATCAATATGCTATTACTCAAAATACAATTCGTAGATATTGGTAATATTGTCTAATCTTTCACAATATTATTGACTTTGATTATGAAAAGTATTAGAATATAGCTAAATAAAGAGGGGAAACCCTCCTGTAGCTATTCAATAAAGGAGGAAATGGCTATGAAAAAATCTAAACTTCTCACACTTGGTTTGCTTGCAGGCGCTGGTTTACTTTTGACAATCAATCAAGCACAGGCTGCAGATACTTGGGTTAAAAATGGTGCTGACTGGAATCTTTCTCAAGATGGCAGTCTAGCTAAAAATAAATGGGTACAAAATGCTGGTTCTTGGTACCATTTTGACGGTTCTGGTAAAATGCAGACAGGCTGGCTCAAAGACGGCAATACATGGTATTCACTAGCAGATAGTGGCGCTATGCGTACTGGCTGGTACAAGGAAGGTGACACATGGTACTCACTAGCTAATAGTGGTGCTATGCGTACAGGTTGGTACAAAGAAGGATCTACTTGGTACTACCTAAAAGGCAGTGGCGCTATGGCAACAGGATGGGCAACTGCAAATGGTCAATGGTCTTACTTTGAAAAATCAGGTGCTATGGTAGCAGATAGAGCTGTCCCAGCCAGTGATGGGGAAAGTTATGTCATTGGTAAGGATGGCTATCTAGCAAATAGAAAAGATGCTGGATACAATATTCATGATATTGTCAAACTTGGAGATGGGCAAGAATATTTGCTAAATGCTAAAGGTGACGATGTTATTATTGAAAAAAATGCTTGGTATATCAGACCAGAGTTTAAGAAGTTTTCTAATAAATATGGAGATGAGGTTTCAAATACTACCTTAGCTCTGGTAGATAATAAAGACGAAGGACAAGAAATTGATCCTAAGGCAGTTGTACAGAACTTCCAAAACTTACCAAATCGCTACTACTTTGATGAAAATGGACATCGTGTGGTTAATATCCCCGCAATGACCACCTATTCAGAGATTAAAAAAGTTGGCAATGATGTCTATTTAGAAAATCCAGGTGCACGACTTCGTCTTGGAGCTACCAGTTTCACAATCAATAACAATAAACTATACTATTTAGAAAATGAGCAAGGTAAGCTCAAAACAGGTTACTTTGTATTAATTGATGATGGAGCAACCACTACACACCATCATATCCTAGCCTATGCGGGTCAATCTGGTGAAATTCTTAAGATGAAACGCTTGCCATCAGGAGTTTCAGATTATCTTGATAAAGAAATTGATGGTTTATATGGTGAAAAAATTAAAATTGAATCTCCACACTCAAACGAATATTATAAAGTGGTTGTGGTTAAATAAAAATAATATCTTCACAACTAATTATTAACACTCTAACCAATATACCATTTTCAGGAGGCTTTAGATTTCTTGTATTTTAAAAGGAAACTAAAGCCTTTTGTGGATTTATAAGGGGTTAGAGAGGATATAAAAGTATGAAAAGGAGTCTGTCATGGAAATGAAAAATACATTTGTAGAATTAGAACAATTTGAAGAGTTAACCCCAGAGGTATTGGAGGAAGTGAATGGTGGAGGGATTTTTGAAGATATTTACCATTGGCTACATCTACTCCCAGATCCAAGATAGTATTTTGATTAAAATGTGTTAACTAAACAGATTTATGATTATATTACTTGAATTTTTAGTGTTTATATTGATTTTAATCAATATTTTAGCTCCTCCGATTTATCTAGGTAGTCAACTCTCTAAAGCATTTTATGACAAACGCTCTATATTTCTTTGGGTAGTTTTTCATCTATTTGCTACCTTCGTTTTTCCGAGTTTCTTGCATGTTGCCAATTTATTATTCTTTTATATAATATTTTGGATTGTGTTAAAGAAAAAGAAGAAGGAAGCTCTCTTTCTTGCCCTTTATCTATTTATGTTTTATCAAAGTATTCGATATTTGGTTTTGACATTTATAATACGATTGATATTTGACTACTCTGAACTATCTGATTTCTTGCATAGTGGATTTGATTCTGTATTTAGTTTGATTTCGTTGTTTTTGTCTGTTGTCATTTTAAGACGATGGGGAATTGATTTCAATATATTATTTTTAGATAAATTTCAATCGTTAGTGACGAAAAGTATGTGGATCTTATCCTTATTGTTTGGTTTCAGACTGTTTTCATCCATCATGTCTGGAGGATGTAATCCTTTCTACGTTCGATTTGATACGACCATTTCTCTCCTGATTTTCATCCTATTTTTCTCTTGGCTCTTTTACATTAAGCATTTGGAGCAGGTTTATCGTGATGAGCAGACCATTCAGAGACAAGAAGATGAAAATCGTTCCTTGCAAGGGATGGTGGATAAGCTGGGTCATCTCTATGATGAAGTTCGAGGTTTCCGTCATGATTTTGCAGGGATTGTCGCTAGCATGGAGCCTGCCATAGCGAATCAAGACATGGCCGAGGTGTCTACCATTTATCAAGATGTCTTTCTAAAGACAAATGAAAAGCTGAGAAAGGCGGACTACACAGCCTTTAATCTTCACAATATCCATGATATAGCCATTCGTAATACCTTGGCAAAAGCCATGATTGTGGCAGATAATCAGGGAATTCATTTTAGTTTGGAGACGGTGGGGGTCGTCGAAGAGCTGGCATTGCCGATGTTGGAGGCTATCCGTATCCTCTCTATCCTCACGACAAATGCTTTAGAAGCAGCGAATGAGGCGGAAAATCCGCAGATTCGAGTTGCTTTGTTGGCAGGTGATAGGAGTGTTCGTTTTATCATTGAAAACACTCGTAAGAAAGAAGAACTGAATCCCAGCATTCTCAGTCAAAAGGGTTACTCTACCAAGGGCAAGCACAGTGGACTGGGCTTAGCGACCTTGGAGGATATGGTTTTTCATTATGATTTGAACTTAGATACCCAACTGGGAGAGACGACCTTTAGACAAGATTTAGAATTGCCATTTAAGGATGAGGAACGAGGAGGAGAGGAATGAGAATTTTAGTTTTGGAAGACGATAGAGTCCAGCAGGGACGGATAGAGCAGACTTTACTAGATATCGGTCGCTCTCGTAATTTAAGATTGGAAATTGATATTGCCAAAAACTATGGAGACGTTGAAAAGTATTCCCAGTATTTTGACCATTACCAGCTCTATTTATTGGATTTAGAGATTGATGGAGAGCGTGAACGGGGCTTTCAGGTTGCTCAACATGTTCGGGAGCGGGATCCTTTTACAAGCATTGTCTTTGTGTCCACGCACTCGGAGGCCTTGCCTCTAGCTTTTCGCTACCACTTGTCTGCCTTGGATTTTATTTCCAAGGATCAGCCTGAGGAGGATTACCGTCATCAGCTGGAGCGCTGTCTGGACTATGTACTGGCAGTGGATAAGAGAGAAAATATGCGTCTATTCACCTATAGTTTTGAGGGAAGACGGGGCTTTACTTTGCCCTACCATGAGATTTTAGCCTTTGAAACCTCAGTGGAATCCCACCGAATCAAGGTCTATTATGCGAATCATTCTATCAAGACCATTTATGGCAGTCTCAAGGATATAGCTGCCAAGGCTGAAAAAGATTACTTTGTCTATGCCAATCGCAATACGTTGGTCAGTTTACAGGCCATTGAAGAGATGACTGCGACAGAAGTGACCCTGTTAGAAGGATTACATTTCCCCGTATCACGGACAGCCAGAAGAACCCTTAAAAAACATCTCAATGTCTAATATCTGTTAGACTTGAATCAATTTATCAATAAGAATGTCGGAAAATTTTCTGATATTCTTATTTTTTTGAATTCTTTTTCGAATAGATAAGTAAGAGGAAAAGGAAAGGAGCCTAGTTCATGTATCTACCAATCTTGTATCCGTGGTTCATTAAATTATTTTTCAAATAAATTTAATTTAGTTGTACATTTTCGAAATTTTTTTCGAATAGATAAGTAAGAGGAAAAGGAAAGGAGCCTTGTTTATGTATCTACCAATCTTGTATCCGTGGTTTTTTAAATTATTTTTTAAATAAAATTTAATTTAGTTGTTCATTTTCGGATTGTTTTTCGAATAGATAAGTGAGAGGGAAAAAAGAAAGGAATAAAATAATGAAAGAACATTATTATGGATTTGTTGAGCTGACTTCGGAAGAATTGACCGATATTCAAGGTGGAGAAAATTGGACGAAGACACTTGCAGATTGGTACGTTGGATTTCGTAGAGGTTTAGGTTTTTAGGGGATAAGCGATGAATGAAATGAATGATAAGTGTACTATTGAAGTATTAAAGGAAAGCGACTTAGCTTTGCTGGTGGGTGGTAGCAAGGAAAGTTATCAACGGGGTTTAATTACAGGTCTATTGTTACGTCGTGCATTATTTGGATTCTAAGATAATATTTAGAGAGTAAAGGTTATCTATAACAACGAATAGAATATATGAAAAAGGAAAGACAAAAAACTACCTTTTTCAATTGTTAATAATCAAAAAAGGAGAATAAGATGGAAAAATTTAAAAATATGGAAGATCGTTTTCATGTAATGAGTCATGAGGAAATGGCCGATGTAGAAGGAGGTTTGCTAATTGGTCTGGTAGTAGTTGGAGGAGTCGCAATTGCAGGAACGTTTTTATTGGGTGCGGTAGATGGTGCTTCAGGAGCACATGCTAAGCGTCGTGGACGTTAACAGGGAAGGAAGAGCGCTGATGGAACGCATGATAGAAAGTTGGATTACTAGGGTAGAGACCTTTTACAGTTTGCAGTCAATTCCTGTAAAAGTATTGATTTTCATAGTTGGAGTAGTTGGGGTTTATGCTTTAGGGACATTACTTTTAGGACCGGTTTATTGGGCGGGACAGAAGTTTGGCGAAATGGTTTACAATTATTTATTTTAATAAAAAATTATAGATAAAGAGGAACAAATACAATGAATATGATAAAAATTGAAGAAAGATTTACAAGTCTCACAGAAAAAGATTTAGCAACAGTAGAGGGCGGTCGAGTGTCATGGAGAGGTAATATTAACATCGATGTCCATAAAGTGATTGATAGTACGGGAAGATTTTTCGGTGGTATCTATAATGCTGGTAGAGCATTTGGGCGAAATGTTTACAATGCATTTTATTAATATAGTTTATTAAAATTGACATCATATATTATATTTTTGAATTCTTTTTCGAATAGACCATAATCTGATTGTAGTCAGAGAGGCATTTCTATGTTTTTAAAAAAAGAAGTGATATTATTAGGGGTATTGTTATCGCTACGTATTATTTTTACTATCGTTCAAATTTTAATTGACTATAAAATATTATCAGGACAGTATAGTGTAAATTTTATGGATATTTCAGAAGTATTTACTTATCCAATACTCATTTTAATCATTTACATAGCAATAAAATATAATACAAAGGAGTAATGACGAACATGAATCAAAAGGATTTGGTGCATGTGAATGGCAGCGTTTTTCCGCCATTCTTGTCAGGTAAATAGGAGTCTAACATGAAAACATTTTTATTAGGTTTTGCTGAGGGGTATTTTATCGTATCGCTCATAATCTACATCGCAACGTATTTGATTTTGAGAAATCCAACCAATACCCTATTTTATCCAGAAATTTACCCTGTTTTATTTGGGCTCTTTTATCTAGGATATAAGGCCAATAAAAAGCAAGTAGAGTGAGCAGTTAAGAATGACTTGTTAGTCTTCGCTGAAAATGGTTAGAGTAGAATCTAAGAATGCACCACATTGGAGTTTAATATGAAATTCGTTAAATCAGTATTGAAAGTTTTGCCTGAAATCATGGTATTACTTAGTTCAATGTCTTATATCATCATCAGATTAGTGGCTGACATAAATAAAGTATCTTTACCTACTTGGTTTGATAATTTTAATATACCCACGGTTGCATTATTTATGATGGTCTTCATTCTTTTATACAGAAGTAAAGAAAAAAAGAATAGATAGATTTGAAGCGGTAGACGCTCTATAGGGAATAGGTGTCTTATAGTAACGAATCAAAAAAAAGGAGTAACTATGAATCGTAATTTAGAACGGTGTTATCTATTCTGACTAGGAATAGATTATACCAGAGGTGGCTTAGAAATAGCAGGGACATTAGTAATTGAAGTAATGAATAGGATGTTGTAAATGTTACTACCAATGATTTATTTGTCCCAAGCTTGCCTAGGGTGTCAGTAAAAAATCACTTTCCTTTCATACCATATTTTTAGTAGGCAGGACATTTGTTCTGCCTATTTTTTTATCCCAAAAGTGCAGTTGGGAGGTAGATAGGCGCATTTGGGGAAGAAGTCCAGTTTTTGTTTGGGAATTGGGGTAAGATAGATATTATCAGATGAGTTTAGGAAAAAGGAGATGAATATGAAATTTGGGAAACGTCACTATCGTCCGCAGGTGGATCAGATGGACTGCGGTGTAGCTTCATTAGCCATGGTTTTTGGCTACTATGGTAGCTATTATTCTTTGGCTCACTTGCGAGAATTGGCCAAGACGACCATAGATGGGACGACGGCCTTGGGCTTGGTCAAGGTGGCAGAGGAGATTGGCTTTGAGACGCGAGCGATCAAGGCGGATATGACACTCTTTGACTTGCCAGATTTGACTTTTCCTTTTGTTGCCCATGTGCTTAAGGAAGGGAAATTGCTCCACTACTATGTGGTGACTGGGCAGGACAAGGACAGCATTCATATTGCCGATCCAGATCCTGGGGTGAAATTGACAAAACTGCCACGTGAGCGTTTTGCGGAAGAATGGACAGGAGTGACTCTGTTTATGGCACCTAGTCCAGACTACAAGCCTCATAAGGATCAAAAGAATGGTCTGCTCTCTTTTATTCCTATATTAGTGAAGCAGCGTGGCTTGATTGCTAATATCGTTTTGGCAACACTCTTGGCCACCTTGATTAACATTGTGGGTTCTTATTATCTGCAGTCTATCATTGATACCTATGTGCCAGATCAGATGCGTTCGACACTGGGGATTATTTCTATTGGGCTGGTCATTGTCTACATCCTTCAGCAGGTCTTGTCTTACGCTCAGGAGTATCTCTTGCTTGTTTTGGGGCAACGCTTGTCGATTGATGTAATTTTGTCCTATATCAAGCATGTTTTTCACCTGCCTATGACCTTTTTTGCGACACGTCGTACAGGGGAAATCGTGTCTCGTTTTACGGATGCTAACAGTATCATCGATGCGCTGGCTTCGACCATTCTTTCGATTTTCTTGGACGTGTCAACGGTCGTCATTATTTCCCTTGTTTTATTTTCACAAAATACCAATCTCTTTTTCATGACCTTATTGGCGCTGCCTATCTACACAGTGATTATCTTTGCTTTTATGAAGCCGTTTGAAAAGATGAATCGGGATACCATGGAAGCCAATGCGGTTCTGTCTTCTTCTATCATCGAGGACATCAACGGTATTGAGACTATCAAGTCTTTGACCAGTGAAAGTCAACGTTACCAAAAGATTGACAAGGAATTTGTGGATTATCTGAAAAAATCCTTTACCTATAGTCGGGCAGAGAGTCAGCAAAAAGCTCTGAAAAAGGTTGCCCATCTCTTGCTCAATGTCGGTATTCTCTGGATGGGGGCTGTTCTGGTTATGGATGGCAAGATGAGTTTGGGGCAGTTGATTACCTATAATACCTTGCTTGTTTACTTTACCAATCCTTTGGAAAATATCATCAATCTGCAAACCAAGCTTCAGACAGCGCAGGTTGCCAATAACCGTCTGAATGAGGTTTATCTGGTAGTTTCTGAGTTTGAGGAGAAGAAAACAGTTGAGGATCTGAGCTTGATGAAGGGAGAGATGACCTTCAAGCAGGTTTCCTATAAGTATGGCTATGGTCGAGATGTCTTGTCGGATATCAATTTGACTATTCCGCAGGGTTCTAAGGTGGCTTTTGTGGGGATTTCGGGGTCAGGTAAGACGACCTTAGCCAAGATGATGGTTAATTTTTACGACCCAAGTCAGGGAGAGATTAGTCTGGGTGGTGTCAATCTCAATCAGATTGATAAAAAAGCTCTGCGCCAGTATATCAACTATCTGCCTCAACAGCCCTATGTCTTTAACGGAACGATTTTGGAGAATCTTCTCCTTGGAGCCAAGGAAGGGACGACTCAAGAGGATATCTTACGGGCGGTTGAATTGGCAGAGATTCGGGAGGATATTGAGCGCATGCCACTGAATTACCAAACAGAATTGACTTCGGATGGGGCAGGAATTTCAGGTGGTCAACGTCAGAGAATTGCTCTGGCGCGTGCTCTCTTGACAGATGCACCGGTCTTGATTTTGGACGAGGCGACCAGCAGTCTGGATATCTTGACTGAGAAGCGAATTGTCGATAATCTTATGGCTTTAGACAAGACCTTGATTTTCATCGCCCACCGCTTGACCATTGCAGAGCGGACAGAGAAGGTTGTTGTCTTGGATCAGGGCAAGATTGTCGAAGAAGGAAAGCATGCTGATTTGCTTGCACAGGGTGGATTTTATGCCCATTTGGTGAATAGCTAGAAAGAGGAGAGGATGAAACCAGAATTTTTAGAAAGTGCGGAGTTTTATAATCGTCGTTACCATAATTTTTCCAGTCGGGTGATTGTACCCATGTCCCTTCTGCTCGTGTTTTTACTTGGATTTGCAACATTTGCAGAGAAGGAGATGAGTTTGTCTACTAGAGCTACTGTCGAGCCTAGTCGTATCCTTGCAAATATCCAGTCAACTAGCAACAATCGCATTCTTGTCAATCATTTGGAAGAAAATAAGCTGGTTAAAAAGGGAGAACTGTTGGTTCAATATCAGGAAGGGGCAGAGGGTGTCCAAGCGGAGTCTTATGCCAGTCAGTTGGACATGCTCAAGGATCAAAAAAAGCAATTGGAGTATTTGCAAAAGAGCCTGCAAGAAGGGGAGAACCACTTTCCAGAGGAGGATAAATTTGGCTACCAAGCCACCTTTCGCGACTACCTCAGCCAAGCAGGTAGTCTTAGGGCTAGTACATCGCAACAAAATGAGACCATCGCGTCCCAGAATGCAGCAGCTAGCCAAACCCAAGCCGAAATCGGCAACCTCATTAGCCAAACAGAGGCTAAAATTCGCGATTACCAGACAGCTAAGTCAGCTATTGAAACAGGTGCTTCCTTGGCCAGTCAGAATCCAGCCTACTCTCTCTACCAGTCCTACAAGTCTCAGGGTGAGGAAAATCTCCAAGCTAAATCCCAGGCAGTTGCGCAGGTTAAAGCACAGCTTTCTCAGTTAGAATCTAGTCTTGCTACTTACCGTGTCCAGTATGCAGGTTCAGGTACCCAGCAAGCCTATGTGTCAGGCTTAAGCAGTCAATTAGAGTCTCTTAAATCTCAACATTTGGCTAAGGTTGGTCAGGAATTGACCCTTCTAGATCAGAAAATCTTGGAGGCAGAGTCAGGCAAGAAGGTTCAGGGAAATCTTCTAGACAAGGGGAAAATTACGGCGAGTGAGGATGGGGTGCTTCATCTTAATCCTGAGACCAGTGATTCTACCATGGTAGCAGAGGGGACTCTACTAGCCCAACTCTATCCGTCCTTGGAAAAAGAAGGGAAAGCCAAACTAACAGCTTATCTCAGTTCAAAGGATGTAGCAAGGATCAAGGTCGGTGATTCTGTTCGCTATACTACGACTCATGATGCCAAGAATCAAATTTTCCTAGATTCTACTATTACAAGTATTGATGCGACAGCTACTAAGACTGAAAAAGGGAATTTCTTTAAAATTGAGGTGGAGACTAATCTAACTTCGGAGCAGGCTGAAAAACTTCGATATGGGGTGGAAGGTCGTCTGCAGATGATTACTGGCAAGAAAAGTTACCTACGTTATTATTTGGATCAATTTTTGAACAAAGAGTAATGTTCGTATTTTCAGAGTTAAATGATTTTAAAACTGTGAGAAATCTTTTTCTTGCGGTTTTTTCTTTATGATTTCCGAGGGCGCTATGTTATTTATTCGGTTAAATTCTTGTAATTTTAGGTTTTTTATGGTAGAATGTGCTCAAGTAATACGAAAGGCGAACTTTAAAATGTCAAAACAATTGATCTATTCGGGAAAAGCTAAAGATATCTATACAACTGAGGATGAAAATCTTATTATTTCAACTTACAAGGACCAGGCGACTGCTTTCAATGGTGTCAAGAAGGAGCAGATTGCAGGTAAAGGAGTTTTGAATAATCAGATTTCATCTTTTATTTTTGAGAAATTAAATGCGGCTGGTGTGGCGACTCACTTTGTGGAGAAACTTTCAGATACAGAACAACTCAATAAAAAGGTTGAGATTATTCCTTTGGAAGTCGTGCTCCGCAACTATACTGCTGGTTCCTTTTCAAAACGTTTTGGTGTGGATGAGGGAATCGCATTTGAGACTCCGATTGTCGAATTTTACTACAAAAATGATGATTTGGATGACCCGTTTATCAATGATGAGCATGTGAAATTCCTACAGATTGCGGATGATCAGCAGATTGCCTACTTGAAGGAAGAAACGCGTCGTATCAATGAACTTTTGAAAGTCTGGTTTGCTGAGATTGGGCTTAAATTGATTGACTTTAAGCTAGAGTTCGGTTTCGATAAGGATGGAAAGATTATCTTGGCAGACGAATTTTCACCAGATAATTGCCGTTTGTGGGATGCGGATGGCAACCACATGGATAAGGATGTTTTCCGTAGAGGTCTCGGAGAATTAACAGACGTTTACGAGATCGTCTGGGAAAAGTTGCAGGAATTGAAATAATCTATTTGCAAGACTCTCAAGGTAATTTGGAAACATTGTAAGAGCTGAAATAAAGGAATAAGGATTGATGGATAAACGTATTTTTGTTGAAAAAAAGGCTGATTTTCAGGTCAAGTCAGAGAGTTTGGTGAGAGAACTCCAGCACAACTTGGGGCTTTCAAGCTTGAAAAGTATTCGTATTGTGCAAGTGTATGATGTATTTGACTTGGCAGAGGACCTGTTTGCACCTGCAGAGAAACATATTTTCTCTGAGCAGGTGACAGACCATGTTTTGGACGAAGCGGCTGTGCAGGCGGATCTTGCCAACTATGTTTTCTTTGCCATTGAAAGCCTACCAGGGCAGTTTGACCAGCGTGCAGCATCTTCACAGGAAGCCTTGCTTTTGCTGGGAAGTTCGAGTGATGTGACAGTTAATACAGCCCAACTTTACTTGGTCAATAAAGATATTGATGCGACTGAGTTAGAAGCAGTCAAAAACTATTTGCTCAATCCAGTTGATTCTCGTTTCAAGGATATCACGACAGCGATTGCTAAGCAGGAATTTTCAGAGTCAGACAAGACCATTCCGAAATTGACTTTCTTTGAAAGCTATACAGCAGAAGACTTTGCCCGCTACAAGGCTGAGCAAGGGATGGCCATGGAAGTGGATGATTTGCTCTTTATCCAGGACTATTTCAAGTCAATCGGGCGCGTGCCGACGGAAACAGAACTCAAGGTTTTGGACACTTACTGGTCTGACCACTGCCGTCACACGACGTTTGAGACAGAGTTGAAACATATTGATTTCTCAGCTTCTAAATTCCAAAAACAATTGCAGTCAACCTATGACAAATATATCGCTATGCGCGATGAGTTGGGGCGTTCTGAAAAACCACAAACCTTGATGGATATGGCGACTATTTTCGGTCGTTATGAGCGTGCTAATGGACGTTTGGATGATATGGAAGTGTCAGACGAAATCAATGCTTGCTCAGTCGAAATTGAAGTGGATGTTGATGGTGTGAAAGAGCCATGGCTCCTCATGTTCAAGAACGAAACCCACAACCACCCAACAGAGATTGAGCCATTTGGTGGGGCTGCTACCTGTATTGGTGGAGCCATTCGTGACCCATTGTCAGGTCGCTCATATGTCTACCAAGCTATGCGTATCTCAGGTGCGGGTGATATTACCGCACCGATTTCAGAAACTCGCGCTGGGAAATTGCCACAACAAGTCATTTCTAAAACAGCGGCTCATGGTTATTCTTCATATGGTAACCAGATTGGGCTTGCAACGACCTACGTTCGTGAGTATTTCCACCCAGGCTTTGTAGCTAAGCGTATGGAGTTAGGCGCAGTTGTCGGTGCAGCTCCTAAGGGCAATGTTGTTCGTGAAAAACCGGAAGCGGGGGATGTGATTATTCTCCTTGGAGGTAAGACTGGACGTGATGGTGTCGGTGGTGCGACAGGTTCTTCTAAGGTTCAAACAGTTGAGTCAGTTGAGACTGCTGGTGCTGAGGTTCAAAAAGGGAATGCTATCGAAGAACGCAAGATTCAACGCCTTTTCCGTAATGGCAATGTCACTCGTCTTATCAAGAAATCTAACGACTTTGGTGCTGGTGGAGTTTGTGTGGCTATCGGTGAATTGGCAGACGGTCTTGAAATCGACCTCAACAAGGTGCCTCTTAAATACCAAGGCTTGAATGGTACCGAAATTGCCATCTCTGAATCACAAGAACGGATGGCGGTTGTGGTGCGTCCTGAAGATGTGGATGCCTTTGTTGAAGAATGTAACAAAGAAAATATTGACGCTGTTGTCGTGGCGACAGTGACGGAAAAACCAAATCTAGTTATGCACTGGAATGGCGAAACGATTGTAGACTTGGAACGCCGTTTCCTTGATACCAATGGTGTGCGCGTGGTTGTCGATGCTAAAGTTGTGGACAAAGATGTCAAGCTTCCAGAAGAACGTCAAACATCTGCTAACACACTTGAAGTTGATACCCTTGCGGTTCTATCTGATTTGAATCATGCGAGTCAAAAAGGATTACAGACTATCTTTGACTGCTCTGTTGGACGCTCAACGGTTAATCACCCACTTGGTGGTCGTTACCAACTCACACCAACTGAGGCATCTGTGCAGAAATTACCAGTTCAACACGGTGTGACTCATACTGCGTCAGTCATGGCTCAAGGATTCAACCCATATGTAGCTGAATGGTCTCCATACCACGGTGCTGCCTATGCGGTGATTGAAGCAACTGCTCGTTTGGTTGCTGCTGGTGCCAAATGGTCTCAGGCTCGTTTTTCTTACCAAGAGTACTTCGAGCGCATGGACAAACAAGCTGAGCGTTTTGGTCAGCCAGTAGCAGCTCTCCTAGGTTCTATCGAGGCACAAATTCAGCTTGGTTTGCCATCTATCGGTGGTAAGGACTCTATGTCTGGTACTTTTGAAGAATTGACAGTGCCACCAACCTTGGTCGCTTTTGGGGTGACGACAGCGGATAGCCGTAAGGTGCTTTCGCCAGAGTTCAAGAATGCTGGTGAAAACATCTACTACATCCCAGGCCAAGCACTCTCAGCAGAGATTGATTTTGACTTGATTAAGTCTAACTTTGCTCAGTTTGAAGCCCTTCAAAAGGCTCACAAAGTAACAGCAGCTTCAGCTGTTAAATACGGAGGTGTGCTTGAAAGTTTGGCACTTGCTACTTTTGGAAATCATATCGGTGCAGAGGTAACCTTGCCTGAACTAGAAACGGCTTTGACAGCACAATTAGGTGGATTTGTCTTTACTTCTCCTGAAGAAATTGCTGGAGTAGAGAAAATCGGTCAAACAAGTGCAGACTTTACACTCTTTGTCAACGGTGTGAAGCTAGATGGACACAAACTTGACAGTGCCTTCCAAGGAAAATTGGAAGAAGTTTACCCAACAGAATTTGCTCAAGCCAAAGAACTAGCTGAAGTACCAGCTGTGGTATCAGATGTTGTGATTAAAGCAAAAGAAAAAGTTGGAAAACCGGTGGTCTATATCCCAGTATTCCCAGGCACCAACTCAGAATATGACTCAGCTAAGGCCTTCGAAAAAGAAGGTGCAGAGGTTAACTTGGTACCATTCGTGACCTTGAATGAAGAAGCCATTGTCAAGTCAGTTGAAACCATGGTTGACAACATCGGAAAGGCTAACATCCTCTTCTTTGCAGGTGGTTTCTCAGCTGCGGACGAACCAGATGGTTCAGCCAAGTTTATTGTTAATATTCTGCTTAATGAAAAAGTGCGTGCAGCTATTGATAGCTTTATCGCCCGTGGTGGCTTGATTATCGGTATCTGTAACGGCTTCCAAGCTTTGGTCAAATCAGGTCTTCTTCCATACGGAAACTTTGAAGATGCCAAAAGTACTAGCCCAACCCTTTTCTACAATGATGCCAACCAACACGTAGCCAAGATGGTGGAAACTCGGATTGCCAATACCAACTCGCCATGGTTGGCTGGGGTGCAAGTGGGTGATATCCACGCTATTCCTGTTTCACACGGTGAAGGGAAGTTTGTCGTGACGGCTGAGGAATTTGCAGAGCTCCGTGACAATGGTCAAATCTTTAGCCAATACGTTGACTTTGACGGCAAACCAAGTATGGATTCTAAGTTCAATCCAAATGGTTCTGTCCATGCCATCGAAGGAATTACCAGCAAGAACGGTCAAATCATCGGTAAGATGGGCCACTCAGAACGTTATGAAGACGGTCTTTTCCAAAACATCCCAGGAAATAAAGACCAGCACCTGTTCGCGTCAGCGGTTAAATACTTTACTGGAAAATAAGACTTGCAGATTTTCTAATAGATAGTATCAGTAATGTAAAAGTCATGTAGATTTAGCTCTTGGTGCTACACAAATAAAAATTAGGTATATAAAATGACATACGAAGTAAAATCTCTTAATGAAGAATGTGGTGTTTTCGGTATCTGGGGACATCCAGATGCTGCTAAATTGACCTATTTTGGTCTCCATAGTCTTCAGCACCGTGGTCAGGAGGGGGCAGGAATCCTCTCCAATGACCAAGGGAAACTAAAGCGGCATCGCGATATGGGTCTTCTATCAGAAGTCTTCAGAAATCCTGCTAACTTAGATAAATTGACAGGAACTGGTGCGATTGGGCATGTGCGTTATGCGACTGCTGGCGAAGCTTCTGTAGATAACATCCAGCCCTTCCTCTTCCGTTTTCACGATATGCAGTTTGGGTTGGCTCATAATGGAAATCTGACCAATGCAGCCTCTCTCAAGAAAGAACTGGAACAAAGAGGCGCGATTTTCAGCGCGACTTCGGACTCGGAAATCTTGGCTCATCTCATTCGTCGTAGTCACAATCCGAACTTAATGGGAAAAATCAAGGAGGCGCTCAGCCTAGTTAAAGGTGGTTTTGCCTATATCTTGCTATTTGAAGACAAGTTGATTGCTGCCCTTGACCCTAATGGCTTCCGTCCGCTTTCTATCGGGAAAATGGGCAACGGAGCGGTGGTGGTTTCCTCTGAAACTTGTGCTTTTGAAGTCATTGGTGCAGAGTGGATTCGTGATTTGAAGCCCGGTGAGATTGTAATCATTGATGACAAGGGCATCCAGTATGATAGCTATACGGATGATACTCAGCTCGCGATTTGTTCTATGGAGTATATCTATTTTGCCCGTCCTGATTCTAATATCCACGGTGTTAATGTCCATACGGCACGTAAACGTATGGGTGCCCAATTGGCGCGTGAATTCAAGCACGACGCGGATATCGTGGTAGGTGTGCCCAATTCTTCCCTCAGCGCGGCTATGGGATTTGCGGAAGAGTCCAGGCTACCAAATGAAATGGGCCTCATCAAGAACCAATACACCCAACGGACCTTTATCCAACCGACTCAAGAATTGCGGGAGCAAGGGGTGCGGATGAAACTCTCTGCTGTTTCAGGCGTTGTAAAAGGCAAGCGTGTGGTTATGATTGATGACTCTATTGTACGTGGAACAACCTCTCGTCGGATCGTTCAACTCTTGAAAGAAGCGGGTGCGACTGAGGTTCACGTTGCCATTGGTAGTCCAGCGCTAGCTTATCCATGCTTCTACGGGATTGATATCCAGACCCGTCAGGAGCTGATTGCGGCCAATCATACGGTTGAAGAAACTCGCCAAATCATTGGTGCGGACAGTCTGACTTACCTTTCTGTTGAAGGTTTGATTGATTCGATTGGGATTGAAACAGATGCGCCAAATGGTGGTCTCTGTGTCGCTTACTTTGACGGTGACTACCCAACACCTCTCTACGACTACGAAGAAGACTATCGTAGAAGTTTGGAAGAAAAGACCAGTTTTTACAAATAGACAATAGATCCTCCATTAAAGAAAAGGAAAAATAAAATGGCAAATAAAAATGCTTATGCTTCACGTCTCACTACTGACTAAAAGCTAAAGCATTTGTCAGTAGACGCTTTGTCCTATAGGATCAAAGCTAGAGCCCTGACTAGTATTTTTAGATAAAATAATTGTTTATCTAAAAATACGTCGCAATCTTCTCAAAGAAAAGGAATAAATAAATGACAAAAAATGCTTATGCCCAATCGGGTGTGGATGTTGAAGCGGGTTATGAAGTTGTTGAACGGATCAAAAAGCACGTGGCTCGTACAGAGCGTGCAGGTGTTATGGGAACCCTTGGTGGTTTCGGTGGCATGTTTGACCTTTCAAAAACAGGTGTCAAAGAGCCGGTTTTGATTTCAGGGACTGACGGTGTCGGAACCAAGCTCATGCTGGCTATCAAGTACGACAAGCACGATACTATCGGTCAAGACTGTGTGGCTATGTGTGTCAACGACATCATTGCTGCAGGTGCGGAGCCCCTCTATTTCCTTGACTACGTCGCTACTGGAAAGAATGAACCAGCTAAGCTAGAACAAGTGGTTGCTGGTGTAGCAGAAGGTTGTGTGCAGGCAGGTGCTGCCCTCATTGGTGGAGAAACGGCTGAAATGCCTGGTATGTATGGCGAAGATGATTACGACTTGGCCGGTTTTGCAGTCGGTGTGGCTGAAAAATCTCAAATCATAGACGGTTCAAAAGTAGCTGAAGGTGATGTGATTCTTGGACTTGCTTCAAGTGGTATTCACTCAAATGGTTACTCTCTCGTCCGTCGTGTCTTTGCCGACTATACAGGTGAAGAAGTCCTGCCAGAATTGGAAGGCAAGAAACTCAAGGAAGTTCTTCTTGAGCCGACTCGTATCTATGTCAAGGCTGTTTTGCCACTCATCAAGGAAGAGTTGGTCAACGGCATTGCCCACATCACTGGTGGTGGCTTTATCGAAAATGTCCCTCGCATGTTTGCAGCTGACTTGGCTGCTGAGATTGAAGAAGACAAAGTTCCAGTCTTGCCAATCTTCAAAGCTCTTGAAAAATATGGTAAAATCAAACATGAAGAAATGTTTGAAATCTTCAATATGGGTGTGGGACTTATGCTAGCAGTTAGCCCTGAAAATGTAATTCGTGTCAAGGAATTGTTGGATGAACCAGTCTATGAAATTGGTCGCATCGTCAAGAAAGAAAACGAAAGTGTCATCATCAAATGAAAAAAATAGCGGTTTTTGCCTCAGGCAATGGCTCGAATTTTCAGGTGATTGCCGAAGAATTTCCAGTAGAGTTTGTCTTTTCAGACCATCGTAACTCCTATGTGCTCGAACGTGCAGACAAGCTCGGCGTTCTGTCCTATGCTTTTGAACTCAAGGAGTTTGAGAGCAAGGCAGACTACGAAGCGGCCCTTGTCGAACTCTTGGAAGAGCACCAGATTGACTTGGTTTGTCTAGCAGGCTACATGAAAATCGTTGGGCCAACCTTATTGGCAGCTTATGAAGGTCGAATCATCAATATCCATCCAGCCTACCTGCCAGAATTTCCAGGAGCTCATGGGATTGAGGATGCTTGGAATGCAGGTGTTGCTGAGAGTGGTGTTACCATTCACTGGGTGGACTCAGGTGTGGATACAGGAAAGGTCATCAAACAAGTGCGTGTGCCACGGCTATCTGATGATACCATCGAAAGTTTTGAAGAACGGATTCATGAGGCAGAGTACAAGTTGTATCCGGAGGTTCTGGATAGCTTGGGAGTAGGGAGGAAGAAATGAATATTGACCACTACTATATGGAGTTAAAGAATAAGTTATCTAACAGACCAACCCTACTGGATAATACTAATGATTTTCTTTTTGTTTTAGTAAATACAGTGAAAGCTATGATAGAAAATACTGATAAAAGTCAGCTTTCAGAGTTAGATAAAATTTTAGATAGTGTCACAAGTCAAGAATTAAAACTTGCCTATGATTTCTGTCAAGGGAGATTCGGTCAAGCGGGTTTTTCTTATCGTAGGCACCCGAATTATTTTTATTTGTCCAGTTTAATTGCGACTTTTCCAGAATTTGAGTTGTCTAAAGCAGACCGAGATTATCTCAAAGGAATCATAAATTTTGATAACTACCTTTTATATGAGTTGGATTAGTCTTTAATCACCTCAAAATCCTATTTATTCAAAAGGAGCAAAAATGATTGAGATAAAATTAGTAGATGAGAGCAGTTTTCAGGCAGTGCTGGATTTGAAAATATCTGAAGCTGATGAACGAGCACGTTTCGTGTCTCCAAATGTACGCTCTTTAGCTGACGCATGGCTCTACCGAGAGAATGGGGATGTGTTTCCAATGGCAATTTATTGGAATGAACTTGTGGTTGGCTTTCTCCTGCTGGAAATAGACAAGGATGAAGCGGAATACTTTATCTGGCGGATAATGATTGGTCAGCAGTACCAAGGAAGAGGTTATGGTCGAAAAGCCTTGGAAGTTCTAATCAAAGAGGCTCAGATGGATAGAGTCTGCAGTCATATTGTTGCAGATTATGTGGTTGGAAATGAAAAAATGAAGCACCTGCTGACTAGTCTTGGTTTTCAGGAAACAGGATTTATAGAAGAAAATAACGAAGTCGCTATGCGCTTGGACTTAAAGAAAGAGGAATAGAATGACGAAAAAAGCCTTGATCAGCGTCTCAGACAAAGCGGGCATTGTTGAATTTGCCCAAGAACTTAAAAAACTTGGTTGGGATATTATCTCGACAGGTGGGACAAAGGTTGCCCTTGACAATGCTGGGGTGGAGACCATTGCGATCGATGATGTGACGGGCTTCCCAGAGATGATGGATGGCCGTGTTAAGACCCTTCATCCAAATATCCACGGTGGGCTCCTCGCTCGTCGAGACTTGGATAGCCACCTGGAAGCGGCCAAAGACAATCAAATCGAGCTCATTGACCTTGTAGTGGTTAATCTCTATCCCTTTAAAGAAACGATTCTCAAACCAGATGTAACTTACGCTGATGCAGTTGAAAACATCGATATTGGTGGGCCATCTATGCTTCGCTCGGCAGCGAAGAATCATGCCAGCGTAACAGTTGTTGTAGACCCAGAGGATTATGCTGTGATTCTTGACGAATTGTCAGCAAACGGTGAAACAACTTACGAAACTCGACAACGTTTGGCAGCCAAGGTTTTCCGTCACACAGCAGCTTATGATGCCTTGATTGCAGAGTATTTCACATCTCAAGTCGGCGAGATCAAGCCTGAAAAGTTGACTTTGACTTATGACCTCAAACAAGCTATGCGTTATGGGGAAAATCCTCAACAGGATGCGGACTTCTACCAAAAAGCCTTGCCGACTGACTATTCTATTGCATCAGCGAAACAGCTCAACGGGAAAGAATTGTCATTTAACAATATCCGCGATGCGGATGCAGCTATTCGTATTATCCGTGACTTCAAAGACCGTCCAACCGTTGTAGCTCTCAAACACATGAACCCATGTGGAATCGGTCAAGCTGATGATATCGAAACAGCTTGGGATTACGCTTATGAGTCTGATCCAGTGTCTATCTTTGGTGGTATCGTTGTTCTTAACCGTGAGGTGGATGCTGTGACAGCTGAGAAGATGCACGGCGTTTTCCTTGAAATCATCATTGCACCAAGCTATACGGATGAAGCGCTAGCCATTTTGACCAACAAAAAGAAAAATCTGCGTATCCTTGCCCTGCCATTTGATGCTCAAGAGGCTAGCGAAGTGGAAGCAGAATACACAGGTGTAGTTGGTGGACTTCTGGTGCAAAACCAAGATGTTGTCAAGGAAAGCCCAGTCGATTGGCAAGTGGTGACCAAACGCCAACCAACTGAGACAGAAGCGACAGCTCTTGAGTTCGCTTGGAAGGCTATTAAATACGTCAAATCAAACGGGATCATCGTGACCAACGACCACATGACACTTGGTGTCGGCCCTGGGCAAACCAATCGTGTAGCTTCCGTCCGCATCGCTATTGATCAAGCTAAAGACCGCCTTGACGGTGCTGTCCTTGCTTCGGATGCCTTCTTCCCATTTGCGGATAACGTGGAAGAAATCGCCAAAGCAGGAATCAAGGCCATCATCCAACCAGGTGGGTCTGTGCGTGACCAAGAGTCTATCGAAGCCGCTGACAAATACGGCTTGACTATGGTCTTCACAGGAGTGAGACATTTTAGACATTAAGAGAAAAAAATTCCATCTGAAATGATGGAATTTTGCTATAATATAGACAAAATAATCAGAGGGATTAAAGGTGTTACAATGGCTGAGTTAGTTTATACATATATAGAAAAAATGGATACTGGTATAAAAAACAGCGAGATATCTTTTTCGGAGGAACATAAGTTTAGAATGAAAGAAAGGACTTTGTTTTATGTAGAGAATAAAAACAAAAGGTTTTTTGGTGAAAAAATATCTAACTTATCATTACTTGTTGGGAAAAATGGTATAGGTAAAAGTAGTATATTAGATTTAATTTCTTTTTCGAATAAAAATACCAATTTACGAAGAGGAAGAAATAGTTATTTTAACATTTTTATTAAAAACAAAACATAGATTTCTAATTATCCTTTTAAATCTCATTAAATGCTCGCAAATCCTTATTCTAAAGGGCTTCGAGCATTTTTACTGTTGGAAGATACTTCACGTTTCCTTATATATTTCCTCATGAATTGACTGTCAGAAGTGGTAAATTAGTAGTAAATTCATCTGTACTACTAAGCAACAAGACGTTCCTGCTGTTTCTTTTTTTCCAAGCGGTTCATCTCTGCCATAGCAGAATCGAATGTAGCATGTGCGTAATAGTTCAGCGTCATGTTTATATTCGCATGCCCCATAATGTACTGCAATGCTTTTGGGTTCATTCCTGCATTTGCATAGTTAGTGCAGAACGTATGACGCAAAATGTGTGGAGTGATATGGGGTAGCTTATCCTCATGATATTTATTGTATTTCTTGACAAGGTTTTTCAACATACCATTGTAATCACTTGCCACTTTAGGATAGTCTTTCCCATTGAGAAAAAGGAAATTACTATAACCATCAATCACAACACATTTACGGTTCTTCCGATTCGCCAGCACTCGCTGAAACGCTTGATAGGCTTCTTCAACCATAGGAACTTGTCGTTCGCCACTTTTAGTCTTGGGAGTTTCAATGTAGTATCCATTTTCAGTATCTCGTAGTAACTGATGGTCTACCTTGACAAGACGATTTTCAAAATCCAAATCTGGAAGTGTCAGACCGCCAAACTCTGAAATACGAAGACCCGTTTTTAAGAGTATCAGGATTTCATCATAATTCTTGCTGTAGGTCTTATCAGCTTTCGCAAAGGATAACAGCTTTTCTTCCTGCTCCGTTGTCAATGCGACTTTAGGAACAGTATCATCATCAATGACGGTATTTAGCTGGAAGTCAAAGGGATTCTTCCGAACACAATCGTCTTCAATCGCAATATAGAATGAAGCCCTTAAAGAACGCTTATAGTTATTGATGGTTTGATAAGCATATCCATCTTCACTCATTCTAATCGCCCATTCTTTAGCGTCAGACGGTTTAATGCTGTCTATGCTCCTTGCACCTAACTTGTCCTTTGTCAAAATATCCATCAGATATTTCCGTCCAGTTTGCGTGCCTTTCTTCACATTGGGTCTTTGAGCATTCTGCTTTGCGTAAAGCTGACAAAGTGTCATTTTCTTTCCTACAACATCAATGCCATCATGAATGTCTTTCAGTAGCTCCGCAACTTTTTCCCGAAGAGGAACACAATCACGCTTTCCTGCTGGTACTCTGTCTGTAGCCACCAGTTTCCATGAGTAGATAAATTGCGGTTCTCCAAATGAATCTACATATTTATATAAGTATCTTCCGTCTTTTCGTTGGCTCTCCCCAGTCTTTAAAATGCGACCTTTATTGTCACGTCTTTTCTCTGACATGGCTTTCGCTCCTTTCCAAAATGGAAAGAGCCTTGATACGACTTAATGCTATTTTATCATATCCAAGACCCTTTGGCGACGCTAGATTGCGTCCAATTTATCAATAATTTTTTCAAACTGTTTTCGCTTTATCTGAATACGATTGCCATTCATAATCAGCCAATTTGCATTTTTATTTTCCTCTGCCAAGCGTCGTAGCTTGTTTTCGCCAATACGAAAATATTTTGACGCTTCTTCAATGGTTAGGGTATAACGTTCCCAAATAGGAATGTCAGTCTGCTTCATAAAATCCTCCTTTCCAAATCACTTATTTGGATTTCATAAAAGTTGTTTTACCAGCAATCGAACAGCTTTAGCAAAGCTCACGGGAGTTCCACCCCTGCATGGTTCTCATGTAGCCATACTCATTGCCTGCGACGGTTTTATCACGCTCGGACTATTGACTGTATGGGAGTATCATTATCACGATAAGAATGTCGTTGCAGGCAATCCTGCTAAAGATTGCTTCTCGGATCACTAACATGAATCGCTCGCTATCTTTATAAGATAGGTCATGGCGGTTAGTTCCGTTGGCTCTTTTCTTATCGAAACGTATTCGATTACTTTTATTCAGTTTTCAAAGAACAATGGCTCGTTAGCCTATCAAAACACATTGAAAGCTCAATATGCTTTGGTGGAATAACAAACCTCCCTGTTCGGGAAGCGTGGAATGGTTTAGCACGCTTCCACGAAAGGAGAGAGGATATTACTTAATTTCAAATGACAAAATCTTTGTAATCAGTCTGGTTTCCATTCTTCCACGTAAGACTTCATCAACGACCATACTTTGATTGCCATATTCATCTTTCATAAGTCGTAGGGAACGCTTCGTTATGTACCCTCTGTAATGATGTAGAATCTGGTTAATCGCTTCGGTATCGCCATCTGTTGCCTTTACAATGAGAGGAAAGGGAATCATAGGATATTGTGTTTTCATTCTTCAAATTCCTCCATAAACTTTTTAATTAAGGCTAGTCCACTGGTTCTATGCCGATAGACATTAGAACGGTTCAATTTCAACAGGTCTGCAATTTCTGAATCGCTCATGTCCATAAAGTAAAACAGCAGTAGAATTTCACGTTTCTTGTCTGGCAACTCACGTAATGCTTCACTCAACAAATCATTTTCAACGCCTACTGATAACCCATTGAGTGTAAAAATCTGAAAGTCAGTTGAATAGTTATCTGTTGTCGCAAACTGGCTAACAAGATAATCGCCAACATCCGAAAAGGACACCTCACGCTTTGCAATCCTTGAAAGATAAAGCATATAATTCTTTCGCTCGTCTTCCATAGCACGTTTACAGATATAGTCAAACTGATTTTCTATTGTGGTCTGAAAAGAAGATGGTTTCATGTTTCTCACCCCCTTTCTGTCTAGGAAAGGAAGTGAGCCTTGCTCGTTTATCTCCTTTCACTCTTAGTCCCAATGTGAAAGGGGGATTTGTTGCATTACTGATAAATAAACTTTGTAAAAAAGTTCTGAATAGCCAAAAAAGCATATAAACAGATTTATTTCTCTGTTTACATGCTTCTGTTATTCTATCTATATGATTTATAAAACCACATTGGTGGACGTACTTATCTATTGCAGATAGACGACTTTTTTTGACAAGAACCCAATGTAAGGAAATTTATTGTATATGATGTACTTCATGGCGACGTTGACCTCCAACAAACCGCCATTTGGAAGTAATATACAATATTTTAACAGCGTAAATAGCACTACCATATAACGGTTTTTTTTATTGGCGTTTAGTAGTGCTTTTTATTAAATATAAACCTATAAACCATATAACACGTTTTTCTATACCTGTTTTTAATTCAGTAGGAACAATAAAATGTATAGAGGTGGTCTACTATGCGTAAAAAAGAAGATAAATATGATTTTAGAGCCTTTGGTTTAGCCATTAAAGAAGCTCGATTGAAACGAGGTTTAACTCGTGAACAAGTGGGAGCATTGATTGAAATTGACCCACGGTACTTAACTAATATTGAAAATAAAGGGCAACACCCCAGCATACAAGTTCTTTATGACCTTGTATCGTTACTTCATGTTTCCGTTGATGAATTTTTCTTACCTGGGGTCCCGAGCGCTTAGTGGGAATTTGTATCGATAAGGGGTACAAATTCCCACTAAACCAATGTTTCAAGGCCTATTTATTTTTTATATTCAATTCTCTTAAGTGTTTAGGAATAGATAACAAGTCAAATTTATACTCTCCAAGAAAAGTGATATGCTCCCAATTAATAGGAGATACATGCTTCATATACTTAGTTACTTCGGGATCTATTTTGACGAGATAATTATAAGCTGCTTGTAAGTAGACGGCGTTCCATATACTTATTGCATTTATTAACACATTAAGCGCACTAGCACTTTGAAGTTGTCGGCGAATATCGCGCTCCATAAATTTTCCGCGTCGCCCAAAAAATAGTTCTCTAGCTAAAGCATTAATCGCTTCTGTCTTATTTAGTCCATGAGTGATCCTTCGCCGTAGCTCACTATCTGTAATATAATCTATCATAAAAATGCTCTTTTCAATGCGACCTAGTTCTCTCAGTGCAAGAGCTACTCTATTCTTACGTGCGTATGAGCCTAGCTTTCCTAATAGTAAAGAACTAGATACTTTTCCTGTTTGAATCGAATAGGCGATTCGTTTAATTTCATCATAGTTTTCTTCAATAATTTTTACATTGATTTTTCCGCTTATATCTTCTGATAAGTTAGGGTAGTAGGAAGGTGATTTGATAGAAAATAATTGTGATTTTTTTATATTTCTGATGCGAGGTTCAAAATCAAAGCCTAGTAATGCGGTCATTCCAAACACCTGATCAGAATACCCATTTGTATCAGTAAAATGTTCCTCAATATCTAGATCTGTTTCATGATAAAGTAGGCCATCAAGGGTATGAGTAGCTTCCCTTGTATTAGTTGAAGCAACCTCGATATGATGAGTCGTATGCCTATCATTTATTGATCGAATCATTGTAGCTCCTTTTTCCATACTTTTGTAATGTGGATTAACATCGGATTTTAGAGCTGAGACGCCCACTGGGACGCGCATTCCGTCTGAAGCAGTGGTTTTTCCTTCACCCCAAAAGTCTGCAACAGGAAGCTTTAACTGATAATTAACCAAAACAGATTGAGCACGAGTCAGAGCTTCTTTATAAAAGCGCCATTGTTTGGCATTGGCTAACTGAGAATAAGAAATTCCAGGAGTTGATTGGGCCATTTTTTCAAGACCAATATTCATCCCTAAACCCAGCAAAGCAGCAAAAATAATTTTTCTTTCTTGTTCACTCGGCGGTTTCCCTGTAGAATCATGACTAAATTCTTGTGAAAAGTTGGTCCAACTGTCCACCTCAATTAAAAGATCACTAAGCCTTATCTTAGGAATTATTGAATAAAGTTTTTTTCTATATATTTCTGCTTCGCTAGGTGTAACTTTTTCCAACTTTTTAAGGTTTGCTCTTGAAATTCTCTTATCAACTGTCGAATAAAATTGAAGCTGTAAATCTAAAATTATTTCCCGATCCTTTAAATAGTCCTCAAACGTGTCTGGAATAGTTTCTGAATCAATACAAGCAGATAAATCAACTAAGTAATCATCAATATTTCGATGGATCATACTTCCTTCAACTGAAATATCTCCTGATCGAATATTGTTCTTTAGCTCGGTGAAAGCTACTAACTCATAGTAAGACCGATCTATTTTCCCCTCTTCTGGCCGAACAAGGCTTTTCCATTTTTTACTCACAAAATCAGTAGAAGTATCTGCCGGTATTTTTCTTTTACCACTATTGTGTAAATCAGTTAGTTGAGTTAGGGCCATGAGGACTGGATTTGCTGCCGGAGTTGCTTTGAACGAAAGGGTCCTCAATAACATTGGCGTGTATCTTCGGAGGTAATTAGCTTTATTTCGAACCATTTCTAAATAGCCATGATTTTTATTACCTGTAATTTTTTTAGCTTCTTCTCCATCTTGTACTAAATCTTCCCAAGGCATGATTCGTTCAATTTCGTCAAAAGGATTACTATCATTATCTTTTGCAAAGTGAAGAGCATCAATTAAAGAAGCATAATGTTCCAATTTTTTAGTAGCCAATTTTCCTTTTTCTTTTAACTGTTCTTGTGAATCACGTGTCCCTTTGCGTTTAATACTTGCTAAAATGCGGTCATTAATCTCAATCAGTTGATCGATCAGATATTGATGATGATTGACTAAAAAAGCAATAAGTAAAGAGTATCTTTTTTCAAGCTCAAAACGGGAGAAGTCATATGCATCATAATTTTCCCCTAGTCTAGCTAGCTGAAGAAACCTGTTCCGATTAATATGGGAGACATTAATTGTCCCGAGTCCCATGGAAGCAATCACTTCCACTTTTTTACAAATACTCATAAAGCTTTCTGGATTTGCCTTACCTGGAATGTCTTTTAGCCAAGCGAGTTTAGTTATTTTCGTCTCTTCATAAATTTGAAACAAACTCTCTAGTTTTTCAATTTGTATATCTGTTAATGAACAGAGTAATATTGAAAATAAGTTGTTTTCTGCTTTATCTCGACAGCGGCTTATAATGTCTTCAAGTGTAGCTATAGATGGAAAAATAATTCTTTTTCGAGTTAAGAAATCAATTGTTTTTTTCATTAGATAGATAGAGTCATCATTTTCTAAAGCTAGTTCAATTAAATATTCTATTAACTGTTTTTGTGTATTAGCACTACCGAATCGATGATAGTTGAATACTTCTAAGATCTCGTTGAAGTGATTTGCACGTGTATTTCTATGATCATATGAATTTAAATCAATTGCATCAAGATGGAGCTGTCGACTCACATAAGAAGTTAGTCTGGTTGATTTAATCGGCCAATTACTTAAAGAACACCCAGGATACCGGGCCAAACAAAGTTGTATCGCAAATCCTAGTTTATTGACCTTTCCACGGTGTTGATTAATAACCTCCAGATCATAATCAGAAAAACTAAAATACGCTTTAAAATCCTCTTCTGATAAGTGGTCTACAGAAAGAAGTTGTTCACGCTGTGAAGTAGTTAAAATTCTTTTCATAGCCATATCTTAAGCATTCCTTTTATTGAGGTAACGGTAAAAGGTTGTTTTGCTTAATTTAGAGGCATCAAGAATTTGACGAATAGAATACTCTTTGCTGTCATACATTTTTAAAGCTAAATCAATTGATAGCTTACCTTTACTTGGACGGCCCCCTTTTTTTCCTCGGACTCTGGCTGCCTTAAGACCAGAGTTAGTTCGTTCAATAATAATATCCCGTTCCAGTTCTGCTAAACTAGCCATAACTCGGAAAAAGAATCTTCCCATAGACGTTGAAGTATCTACGTTATCTTGAATAGATATAAAATTGACACTAAGTTCTTCAAATAATTCAGAAAGTTCAATCAAATGTTTAGTTGATCGTGAAATTCGATCTAACTTGTAAATGACAACAGAATCTCCTTCACGTAGTAGGTTGATCATTTCTTCTAATTGCGGTCGGTCTTTTTTCGCACCAGTTACTTTTTCTTGAAATAATTTATCAATTCCATAATGAGTAAGTGCATCAATTTGTAAACTAAGATTTTGATCATCCGTACTCACTCGAGCATAGCCAAAAATCATAAAAAAACCTCCTTAATTTTATAATTTAAATGTACCATAACTCATTAAGTATAACTATATAGGAACTATGAAAAAGGAACGGATTTTGGTACTTGATTTACTTAAAAAACATTTAGAAAAAGCAGGAAAATGAAAAGGTACCATAAACGGTCGTTTATGGTACCATTCAAATTTATCCTTATTGTACAAAATAACAGCGAAATTTTTAAATCTATTCCTTATCGATACAAATTCCCCGTAGGCGCTAGGGACCTCTTTAGCTCCTTGGAAGCTGTCAGTAGTATACCTAATAATTTATCTACATTCCCTTTAGTAACGTGTAACTTTCCAAATTTACAAAAGCGACTCATAGAATTATTTCCTCCCGTTAAATAATAGATAACTATTAAAAATAGACAATACTTGCTCATAAGTAACGGTACTTAAATTGTTTACTTTGGCGTGTTTCATTGCTTGATGAAACTGATTTTTAGTAAACAGTTGACGATATTCTCGATTGACCCATTTTGAAACAAAGTACGTATATAGCTTCCAATATTTATCTGGAACATCTGTGGTATGGCGGGTAAGTTTTATTAAGACACTGTTTACTTTTGGTTTAGGATGAAAGCATTCCGCTGGCAGCTTAAGCAATTGCTGAATCGAGACTTGAGTGTGCAAGAGCAACCCTAGTGTTCGGTGAATATCCAAGGTACGCTTGTAGAATCCTTCTTCAACAATCAGATAGATGTCAGACGCATGGCTTTCAAAAACCACTTTTTTAATAATTTGTGTGCTTAAATGGTAAGGAATATTCCCAACAATTTTATACCTCTGTTTGTTAGGGAATTGAAACTGTAGAATATCTTGGTGAATTAAAGTGACACGAATGTTCAGTTTTAATTTTTCTGACGATAAGTTGAATAGATGACTGTCTAATTCAATAGACGTTACCTGTTTACTTATTTTAGCCAGTTTCGTCGTTAAATGCCCTTTACCTGTTCCAATTTCGTAAACGGTATCGGTTTCTTTTAAATTCAATTGTTTTATTATTTGGTTGAGTACTTTTTCACTCGTTAAAAAGTTTTGAGAATATTTTATATTTTTGTTCATGTAATCACTCCTGAAGTGATTACATCTATAAATAAATACAGAAGTTAAACGATTTGTTTGTAATTTTAGTTATCTGTTTAAAAAGTCATAAGATTAGTCACTGGTAGGAATTAATCTAACGTATTTATTTATCTGCGTAATCACTGTTTTTAGTCTGTTTCAAAACAGTAGATGTTTTATCTACATTACGCATTTGGAATACCAACATGACGAATCCCTCCTTCTTAATTACAAATTTTTAGCATCTAATTTAACTTCAATTCCTATTATACAAAATTTTAAGATAATGCACAATCAACACACTCTTAAGTTCGCTTCTAAGTCTTATTTCCATAACTTTAGGGTTAACCATACGCAAGACCAATCACTCTCGGACAATACTCATGATTTTAATGATAAAATCCATGTTAAACCCATAGATAAGAAATACACCTGCAATAACCGTTACCTGTTTGTGCCAATTTAAAAATGCACCACTTTTTTATAATTAAAACGGTTGAAAACTGTACCACTAATAACTCACAATAGAGAGATGTCACCGTCAAGTTAAATGTACAAAATAACAGCGAAATTTTTAAATCTATTTCTTATCGATACAAATTCCTCGTAGGCGCTCGGGACCCCTACCTGCTAATAACTTGGTAAAAAGCACCCGACGATTACAGATAGAGAAATACATGGATAGCTTTACAGACAAAGAACTATCCTTAATGGAATCTTTAGCCAGCGGTATCAACGAAGCAAGAAACATCGAAGACTAATTAAAAGAATCCATACATAACGGAAAGAGCCGATAAAATGAGATTGTATTAATCTCATTTTATCGGCTCTGCGTCTTTGCGTCTGGCTCTGTAATCACAGTTACTTTGAACTGCTTTATTTCAATTAAATTTTCTTGTCTGCATTTCGGACAATAGAGGGGGAATTTTTTTAATTCAGTATCTTCCCTTATCTTTAATCGTGTTTTATTTCCACATACAGGACACAATATCCACTTGTAGTTTATAATAACTATCTCCTCCTTTACACTTTAATTCAAATCTTTATTAAAAAATATTTCATCTTATTTAACAAGAAACCATATTTATATAACAACATAAAATACACTAAGTTATTTTATTGAACATATATCGTACTTTATCTATCCGACTATTTGGACGACGGGGCTGGCAAACAGGTTCACCGGTAGTAACATGGTACCCTTTTAACTCTGTTAAACAAACACTACGTCCATTTGTAAAGAAAGTTAAATCACTACGATATTCTTGAATACACCGAGCAGGGATTTCTCCACTAAGAATGACCTCATTATTTTTCAATTGAGTGTCTACGATGTTCGCACAATATTTAGGAGCATCGTTGTATGCTCGTGAAAGATATTCCTGTGGCGCATAAATTTTAAAACTAAGATATGGCTCTAACAATTCTGTTCCAGCTTTTTTTAAGACTTGTTCCAATACAATAGGAGCAAGCATCCGAAAATCTGCTGGGGTACTAACAGGGCTATAGTATAAGCCATACTTAAAACAGATTTTACAGTCCGTCACATTCCAACCATATAATCCTTGTTCGCAACCATAGCGTATCCCTTCCATAACTGCATTTTGAAATGATTGATTTAAGTATCCAAGAGGAACCGAGCTCTCATACTGCATTCCACTTCCCAACGGAAGCGGTGATACAGATAAACCAATGGAAGCCCAGAAAGGATTTGGCGGCACTTCGATGTGAATGGTATATTCTGCATTTTTTAACGGTCTCTCCATATAAATGACTGTAGGCTCTTTTAGTTCTATCTCCACATGATACTTTTCTTGCAACAGTGCACTAATCACTTCCATTTGTACTTTCCCTAAGAAAGAAAGTATAATTTCATGTGTCGTAGAATCCACGTAATATCGTAGAAGCGGATCACTATCTGAGATTTCCAAAAGGGCATCAAGCAACATTTCTCTCTGTTCAGGTTTACTCGGTTCAACAGTTGTTTGTAGTAGAGGGTGCGGATTTTCAATCTTTTTTCTCTGTGGCAATAGTTTTGTATCTCCAAGAACACTATTTAACTTCAAAAACTCATTTTGCAAAATAACAATTTCTCCAGAATAAGCTCTATCAATCTTACATAATTCACCATTTATTGAAGTATACATTTCTGTAACTTTTATTTTTTCTTTTTCTGATACTCTAACCGAATCTCGTAAATGTAGTACTCCACTATAAAGGCGTATATATGCAAGACGTTGTCTTTTTTTTGTATATTCAATTTTGAAAACATTTCCGCAAAGTTCAGACGGACCTCGATGTGTTGATGAATAAAATTTATTAGTAATAACTTCTATAAGGTTATCAATCCCTATATTACTTTTTGCACTTCCATGATAAACAGGGAACAGGGAACAATTATGAAATCTTATGCTTTCCTCTTGTTCGAGTTCCAATGCTTCTAATGATTTACCGGACATATATTTCTCTAAAAGGTCATCGTTTCCCTCTATTACCGTATCCCATTGTTCAGATTCGGTAAAGTTCGTCACACACATATTAGGATACAGTTCTACCTTCTGTTTGATTACAATTTCGGCAGAAAGTTTCTCTTTAATATCCTGATAAACCGTTGATAAATCAATTCCATTTTGGTCAATCTTATTGATAAAAAAGATTGTGGGAATCCCCATTTTCCTAAGTGCATGAAATAATATACGAGTTTGTGCTTGTACGCCATCTTTTGCAGAAATCAGTAGAATTGCCCCATCTAAAACTGATAATGAACGATATACTTCTGCTAAGAAATCCATATGTCCTGGCGTGTCTATGATGTTCACCTTCGTATTTTCCCACTGAAAAGAGGTTATTCCTGTCTGAATTGTAATTCCTCTCTGACGTTCTAAAAGCGTATTATCCGTCCTCGTTGTACCTTTGTCCACGCTTCCTAATTCTGTAATCGCTCCACTGTTATATAATAAGCTTTCTGTTAAGGTAGTTTTTCCTGCATCAACATGAGCTAAAACTCCAATATTAATAATTTTCATGTGATTTTCCTCCATTCAAAAACCCAAAAGGGCATAAAAATCCCAGTGATAAATACTTTTATCACTGGGATTTTTATGCATAACCATAGGTATACAAAGCATACAGATATTCTCTGGATACTTTAGAATCACATGATAAAGGTATTCTTAAACTGGGTACAAAAAACTAAGCCCTCCTAAAAAAGGACATCTAATTATTTGTTCCCGCTATCAAATTGACAGTTTATTTAAGAATACCTTGCCGCATATTTATTAACTCCTTTTAAATAGTCACTTAAATTATAGCACGTAAGAGCATATTTGTAAAGGAATCTCCAATTTTTTATCAAAAAGAGTACATGATTACAAAGTATCTGTAATCATGTACCAATATTTGTTATTTTACAATCTTCCAATTACTCCCGTTCTTTTCAAGTACCAAATCAAATTGAGATACCTGCGTTGCTTTGGTCTGCTGGTCGATATACTCCACTGTCAGCGATACCGTGACTTGATTATCCTTACGATTGTGAATAGGATTTACCAGTTCTTGAAAGATGTACTCTTTTCCGATTGGTTTTAATATCCCGTCATTCACATAGTAGGAAAGTTCACTGGCTGTCGCTGTAGGATAGAGCTTGAAGAACGTCGTTAAAAACTCATTGATTTCATTGGTTGTAATGGAATCAACCGTCCCCTCACTTTCAATGGCTTTTGGTTTATAACTTGATTTCTTAGGTATGTTGGTAATGGTCGGATTCTTAACCAGTACCATATTTCCAGAACCATCTACATAGACACTCACTATATAAGCAGAGTGGACGGTCTTTGTATTTTCTCCCTCTGTAATGAGCTGGTCTACACTGTAGGTTACATTAAACTCATTGTCGCCAGTTGGCTCTACCGTCCATATCTGAAATCCTCTTACAGAAGACGATACAGGAATATCTTTGCGTACTGTATCAACATTGAGAGCTTGAAGTTCATCTGTCAGATAGCCTTTTAGACTTTCCATTCGATTATCAATGGACTTATCGGATTGCTCCCATGAATAGTAGACTTTCGCAAAGTTCTCTACAAAATTTTCTACATGATGAGTATCAACGTATTCCTTTTCTATGATAGTTGTTTCGTGAATAGTATGAGTATCTATAGCTGTAAAGTGCTTGAATATCGCAAAGCTGAAACTAAGCCCTAAAAGTACCCACAAGGCAATCACAACCTTTTTATGAGGATTGACCTTATAGACACGAGGTTTCTTTTCCTTTGGTATCTGTTTTTCTTTATTCTGATTTTTTCTAAATTTCATCATTAAATCTTCCTTTCTCATTGTTTGATTCGTCCTGCTCCCACTAAATGCTGTTGCCAGTAGGGGCTTGTTAAGTCGGCATAACCGATTGGGTCGCCTGCATGAAACATACGGTTATTGCCAAGGTATATCCCAACATGAGTAATATAAGAGCCAGCGTTATAGGTAGAATGAAAGAAAACCAAATCGCCAGCTTGTGCTTCCGATAGTGGGATATGCTGGGTCACATCATATTGCTGTTGTGCGGTTCGTGGTAAGTTAATTCCAGCTTTTCCATACGTCCATTGTGTCAGTCCGCTACAATCAAAAGAAGTAGTCGGGGAAGCTCCACCGTAAACGTATCGCCAGCCCTCATATTTCAGTGCTTCGTCCATGATGGCTTGTACCGTATCATCATCAAACTCTGTTGTGACAAGATACTGCGTTACCAGTTGCACATAAAACATATTGCCATAGTTGTATCGCCAGCCCCCATTGATAGGTATGGCTATGGGATTGGGGTAAGACACTTTTTCGCCACCTGAATACTCTTTTGAGAAACTTTGAGCCAGTTCAAAGGTATATTTATTTCCACGATTAGCCACATACCCTAAGAAACCACCACCATAATTGTAGGACTGGATAACCGATTCTAAATCTACACTGAGCCTTTCGCTACTGGCTAATAATTCACTGAAATACTTCACACCTTGCTTAATGGATTCTTCTGTACTCAATGAATTAGGTGGAAGACCGAGGGATTCCGAGGACTGCATAACATCTTCCGCAGTACCGCCCGATTCCACCTGTATAATCGCAAGAAGTATGTTGACATATTCTTCAACGCCATATTCTTTGGCATATTTTTCTACCATAGGCTTATGAGCCAGCACTTCTGCGGAAACATTCACACCTCCATAATGAATATTGGAAATTCCGCTGTCCTGTTCATCTGAAAATAAAATGGCAACAAACAGAAGCAGTGAGAAGACCATCAAGAATAATCCAGAACCACCAATCACTAAAGTTTTCAACTTCATGGTTTCTTACCGACTTTCTTAATGGTGGCGGTTTTGATTGGTGGTCTACTTCTTGTATTTTGTAGTGGTACTCTTTGAACAGTAGACGGACGTTCTTTTGTGATTGGACGTTGTGAAGTTCTATCTGCTGTAGTGGTTGAAGTTGCTGGCTTTTGAACGGTTTTTTCTTGAACGGTATTGCCTTGGCGTTCCACTTTTGGACTTGAAAAATCGGACTTAACTGCTGGACGCTCTTGTTTGGCTTGTTGAGATTCCTTATATGAAGTCTGAATATTAGACTGTTTTGAGGTCTGTTCATCATGATATTGTTCTTGTCTTGTAGTCGGTCTTTCATGAACAGAAGAAGCAGGCTGTTTTTTCTGTTTGACCTGTTCCATTTCAGAGCGACGCTTCGCAATGGTTTTTCGCCTTTGTTCCTGCTGTTCCTTGCGTCCACTGGCTCTGTCCGCTTTGGTTTGAGAAATACTACTGGTTAAATCACGGACATTCTCTTTTACTTTGGATTTTCCTTGATATACTGCATATCTTGCATTGGTCGGCAAATCTTTAACCTGTTCTTTCAAACCACTAGCAGTGTCTACCATTCTGTCTTTGGTATCAGCTACTGTACCGATGGTTTGACCGATACGTTTTCCAAGTGTTGATTTTTCCTTTCCGTCTGGTCGGGAGTGATCTGCTTGTGTCCTTGCAGAACTCCCCGAACCCGACTGTCCTTTTTTACCTGTAACAATGGCAGACCCAGCCCCTAGAGTAGTCATGGAACGTCCAAGTTTCCGCTGTAGACGGTGCATGTGAGCGTGCATAAGCATACGAGGTTTTCTCATCACACGACTTCCCACACTTTGAGAATCGTTACTCTGTAGAGAAAACATACTCATTAAATCGCCCAGCTTGAAGTAGATTCCTGCAAAGGTCACAATCTGTAGAAAAGCAATCAAAAAGAACGGATAACCAGCCGATAAGGTATAGAGCATGGTTGAAATACTAAATGCTGTCGTAATAATCAATGTGATTCCAGCTCGTGTCAAAATGGTATTAAAGAGCTTTGTTATGGCTCGTTTTGACATACCATCAAATGATGGAATCATGCTTAAAATAAAGCTCACAGGCAGAAACATAGCATAGATGATAAAAAGTACCTGCGAGAAAATCATGATTCCTGTTAATAGGAATACAAATATGGAAATCCCAATATTGAAGACAAATAGGAAGAAGACTGTACCTAAACGGTTAATGGTCTTTGTAATGGTTAGATTGGTATTGCTTCTGTCTTCAATTTCTTCCGCAACAATTTTTTCTCTGTCTTCGCCATTGTTGGAATCTGGGCTGGTGGAGAGCAGGCTTTCCACACGGTCAATACCGATACTTTCAATGTCTGAACTGTTGTATTGAAGCAGTAGCCACGGTTGCTGAACCTGTATGGAAAACAGGCTATCTCTGATTAAGTCCACGCTGTCCTTGCCTTGACTATCGGAATGGGGCATGACAATCTTCGTGCCAAGTGATAAACTGGCATTACTGATGTCTGATGAAAAGTCATTGATTTTTTTAATGTAGTCGGGAGCGTAGGCAATAAAGGAAGCCGATAGGATAAACACCAGCACAAAATTCATAATGGCATGAATTGCCTTTGTGGTTTCTCTCTTTATCAGTCCCGTATAGGCAACATAAACCCCAAGAACCAAAATCAAGAGTAAGAGGAATCCAACATAGAAACCCTCTGTTGAAAATCCGTTTGCACTCACACCAGCTAAGGTCTGCATATTCTTACCAATGGAATCTGCTGTAGCGGAAATGAAGTCTAAGGAATAGGCTTCCTGTACTAAGTAACCTGTCGCATTGGAAACATACAAACTGATTGTCCAAATAAAATTGGTAATGGCATATAGTCCATACATGACCTGTTTTCCAATCCCGTCCGACCAGTTCCACGGAAGCCAGCCCCAGCTATTATCCACATAAAAATCCAGTTGATAGTTTTCAAGTGGGTATCGGCTGTATTCATTTGCCACATTGACCGTATCATCTACCAAGCCCGCAGCTTGAACCACCGTTCCCAGCATGGCTAAAAGAAAAATGGCAATCACAAGTGTGAAAGCCACTGTCATTGCCACTTTACCTAGACGTTTCAGCGTCCAGTTTGATTTTATTCTGTTTACTATTGATGGTTTCACATTTACACCTCTTTTCGCACAGGTGGTCTGGTATCAAAGGCATGGAGCAGTTCTTCAAATACAGGGTGGAACTGTATCACACCGACACGACCATATAAATCACTGATAAGGCACTGTCCATTTTCCAAATCACGCAATCGCTTCTGATTATTTTCGTCCTCTGGGTCAACGCCGAAAAAGGCAAGGGTCTTTTTAATCTCGTTAAGGTCAGTAGAGCGGAACGCAAATTTCAAACCAAGATTATTTTTCAGCTTTTCATCTAAAAGGTCATCTGTATTCTGGGTCACGAAATATACCCCAGCGTTCATAGCACGTCCAGCACGAACCAGTTTCATAGACAGTGTTTTACCTTGTGCCACCTGTAAGAAGCTCCACGCTTCGTCTAAGTCAACAATTTTAAAAATGCTTCTGTCTGTATGGATAAAGTCTAACGCAAAGGTACTAATGACAATCAGCATTGCCACCGATAGTAACTCCATTGTGGTATATTCCTCAAAGGAGGTTTCTTTATCGGGAAGTACCAAGTCGGCAACCTGTATGATGTTCAGTTGTTTTTCAAGACTGATAGACTGCTCCACATATCCATCACTAAAGAGCAGATGTGCAAAGTCATAGTCTGTAAAACTTTCGATATGGTCGGCTATGCTGGTGCTTATTTGAGTTCCCTCAACCCGTAATTCCTCAATCACTTTCAGAAGACCTCGCACTTCACTATTAGTTACAGCACGAATGGCTTTTCGTAGAACAGGGAAACGGTCAGAATCTCGTGATGAAATCCCCGTAAGGAACGTCAAAATGTCGATTGCCAGTGATTCAGAATCTTTGGGATTTTTCATAATCACGTAAGGGTCAAGTAAGCCTTTATTTTTCTCATCAGAAGTCAGATTGACAATATTAATTTCGTGAGCGATTTCTGGCAAGGTTTCTTTCCATCTGCCACGTTCCGCTTTCGGGTCAACAATCACTGCTTGTGCCCCATAAAGCACTGCATAATAGACGATAAGGTTATTCGCAAAGGATTTTCCACCGCCTAGCGAACCTACAAAGGCAGACGCTAATGCATTGGTTACTGAACCCTTAACCCCTTGACTGGCAAGAGCAGGTTTGAGGTAGACATTGCGTCCTGTATCTAAGCTATAGCCAACATAAATACCCTCATTTTCGCCAAGCATTTGAGTAGCACCGAAACCAAGTCCAGCTAAGAAATCAGAGGTTACATACTGAATATAGTCATTCATATAACGCTTGCTTGATGGTAAAAATTCTTCATGTAAGCCCAGCATATCTCCAAATGGTCGTACCAACTTGACACTTAAATCGTCATAAAAATCTTTCACTTCATTACAACGACGTTTCAATTCGTCCAAGTCATTTGCGGAAACACGCACCACATAAGAGAGCTTATACATGGATTCCTTGCTTTGGTCTAAATTATTTTCCAGCTCATTGACACTTTCCAGAGCTTCCGCCACATTAGAGCTGGTTTCGTTATCACTTTGCCATGCGTGGTTATCTAGGTCTTTTAGTTCTTTCTTTTTATTACGAACGGTGCTTAGTGCTTTACGGTTTGCCACGATTTCCACATTCATAGAAGTATCAATCGGGAATGTAAATTGCTGTTGCTGGTAGTAGAAGATTTCAGAGGACGGAAAGTCCAATTCGCCGACAATGCTGTTGATGGTAAAGTACGCCACATAGACGGTTTCGTCTTCCTGTTGAATTTTTAGGTATCGCTGTTTTTCTTCCACCAGACAACGGGTCGGTTTAATAAGGTCATAATATTTAATCAGCGTTTCATTATCCAGCTTCTTCTTTGATAGATGGTACTCATAATCTTCATAAGCTGTACCTGTCTGTCCATAAAGATGTTCAATCAGATAGCCGAAGTCGTCCTTATCCAGTCTACGGATTTTGAAACGACGAGAGATTTTATTTTCCAAGAGCTTTTCCATCTTCTGAAAACGCAGGATTTCATCATTACTCATGCTGACAAAATCGCCCATTAGCTTATGGTTCACATCATAGACAAAATCAGACAAAGCATTTTTGGCTTCAACGGTAAGACTTTTCATAGAAAACTCTTGATCGTTGAGAAGCAACTTAAAGCCGATAAAGAAGCGGTAGTCCACTTGATTTTCGCCAATCATGGATATTAAAGCGTCTGTCTGTTGGTCGATTTTGTCATAGGCAATTACTTTGAGTTTGCCAGTTACTTCCTCTTTGGAACGTTCTTGTGCAGAACGTATGCTGGATTCTGTACTGATTTGTAGAGCATGAATCTTGCCATCACGATTTTGTGCGATAAGCTGTCTGAAAGAATCATGCACTTGTATTTTCTGTTCTGGACTTAGGAATGAGTAATTGTAAGGAATAAGCTCATAATAGGCGTAACATTCGCCATCTTTATTCCAGACCAGATTATTTTCAATGTATTTAATTGGATATGCCATAAAATTCACTCCTAACTGTCGTAATGGCTTCTTGTGGCTGGTTTCTGCCAAGGGTTACTTTTTTCCCTGCATAGGTCAGCTTTGGTCGCAGTGCATAAGCAATGACAGACTTCAAAAATCCATAAGGCTTTTTACCATCAAAGGTTTTTGTAGACATAAACCATGTGAAAGCCACAGGAATTCCAAAATATTTGAGAAATGCTCCCTCAATCATGGAAAGAGGTGGCAAGTTGCCAAGTATCATAACCGCAAACAGTGACACGACAAACCACGTCATTTGCGTAAAGGTTATGGGAAACGGAAGTCTAAAATCGTTGATGGAGTACAGCACTTTCTCAACAGACCAAATACTGGTATAGCTTCGTATTTTCTTCATAGAATCAATCCTTTCAATAGACGATTTCAAAAATCCCATAATTGGTTGTGATAAAAGTTCCCGAAATTTCTAAATCACGACCATAGGATTCGTAATCAATATAGTTTTGAAGACTGGTTGGCACTTCGCCCAATACTCCAGTTTCTTCAATGTAGTAACGTGCGACATCTGCCATATCATCACAATCCGAGTGAATGATAATATCCTCTTGATGTTCGCTTAGTTCCTCAATACTTGAAAAATGAGTGAGCAGAGCAGATAGCTCGGATTGTAGTTCCTCTGGCAACTCCGATACCATTTCCCATAGGCGATTGAGTTCGCCAATAGAAGTGTATTCGTCAACCGTAAAGGGTAACTCATAATCGTGAATGGCGTATTCCTCGTATTCATCATTCAAGCCGATTTTCTCTTTGACTTCTTCAAAATCAATGGGAAAGGTAAACCAAGCACCGACTAATTCTCCTTCATTGTATTTACCTAAGTTGGCAATATAGACTTGCATATCGTCCATGTGTTCACGTCCTTTCTTTGTAGAGATTCAAAAATCCCTACCGCACTTCGTTTGGTGTACCATTCTTTTGCGGAACATAAGAAAACCACTTATATTCCACAAAATAACGGTTTAATTTAAGCACCGATAATGCGATTAAATAGCTCTAATAAAATGTCTTTTACTCCAGCAGCGTTGAACACCAAGCCCACCGCAATAATCGCAATGATGAGAAAGCCAATCAGTTTACTAAACTCACGCTTGAAGCCAAGATACAAGCCAATTACAACGATTGCTAAAAGTACCAGTGATTGAGCATTTGATAGAAACCAGTTATAAAGGTTTTGTCCAAAATTCATAAAAATGTTCTCCTTTCTGTATGCAGTGAATTTGTATTTAAGTTATTTTTTTGTCGTTATCACGTCCTGTTCTTTTACCGACTGTTGCTTTAAAATCTGCTTGTGTCGGTCTGTCAGTTTCGCATGGTCGAGAATGTCTTTCACAACCTGCGTCTGGTTAATTTCATCAAGTGTAATAGCAACCTTTAAGGTCGGGGCGACTTGATGAGATAGCCAGTTTAGTGTCCTTTGGAAAGAGTAAGGCTCTGGTTTTGTGGTTAGCTTTAATCGTTCACGATTGTTTCCAATAAACCATGCCCATTCTTCATTGAGTTTCCAATCGGAACGTGCTTTTGAATCGTCCTTATCCACAAAGCGGATATACCGATTGATAATCTTAAAAGCTGTATGCTCTGGATTATCATAGACAAGTAAATCACGTACTGCATAATAGGCACGCTCATTTTTTAGTCGGATTTCAAAACGGTTTTTAACCTCTGCGTCTTCAATGGGAATATCATTTTTCTTGTACTGCTCATAGTCCTTTTCATAGATACAGAAATAGACTTCGCTTTGTAATGAACCGATATAAAGCGTGTTTCCCATACATTCCTTTTCATCTTTGCGTACCAGTTCGCCACTGCGATAGCTCTTGAAACTGCGGAACACCGAAATACACTCTTCCTGTAGGCATTTTTCCGTCAGTGTGGGAATATTCAAAATCCCTGTTTTATCGTTGATGGCAAGGTCAAGGCGTTTCATCACGCCACCAGCCACCAAAGCGTCCATAAAGAACTCATACCAGCTTCTTTGTTGTGCTAGAAGATAGCTTTCAAATTGTCTGCACCCACGACCTTTTAATTCCACCAGAACACCTTTGTCTATCTCATGAGAGCAGAGAACGAATATATCGCCTAAGGCATAATGTTCTGAATAAGAATAAAAGCCATAGTCTTCATGAAGAAAATAGGAAAGTTTCAATTGCAATATTTCTTCAACCACATGCTGTACGTCCATTGTGGGAAAGCGAATCCTTACATAGTCAAAGAGCATTTCAAGTGGGGCATCGGGATTGAAGCGTTCCAGAGTTTCCCAAAGGGATTGTTGCAACTCGTCTGATGGCTTAACCTTGCCAGTTTCAATGTCGCTAAGATATTGCCTTGTAATGCCTGTAGCAATAGCCAGTCGGTTTTGAGATAGCCCATAAGCCAACCGTTTTTCCTTTAAATGCTGTATCAAAGTTTGTTCATTCAGTTAAATCCCTCCAATTAAAAAAGGTATGTCAACTATTGAAGCTCATTTGACATACCACGAAATTTTCTAAACTCCTTGTAACCAAAGAATTTTCTGCTATTTTTTTGACTGTTTCCTGTCGATTTGTACCCCCCTGTTAGATACGGGGGGTTAGGTGCTGGCGTGGCTATCGCCACACCAGCCAGCAAGATCAGTCCACACCTGCGACTTTCGCTTCGCACGTCGCCTGCGTGGACTGTCTGCTGTTGGTTAGTTTTTTTATTTCCTCCAAAAAGTCATGACCTTTTGGTACTAAGGGAGTGTAAAATTCTGATATGACACTTGTTCCCACATCAACATAGCCACGACCTTTGATTTGTTTTAAGAAGAAATCTTTTTGTACATCACTGCCAAACATCATGCCATAGCCCATTTCAGACATTCTTCCAAGTGCCACTCTGAAATTAAACTGGTCACGGATTCCGTCGCCTAAATATTTTGCGTCTGGACGTTGACAAGCCAGTATTAAAAAGAAGCCAGCTTGACGACCTAACATGACAATCTGTTTGAGCTTGTTTAAGACTGCGGTATTTTCTTTATTTCCCAGCATTTCCATGAAAGCCACGTATTCATCAAAGATAAGAAAGTTTGCAGGAAGTCCTAAGTAGGCATAGTTCTCGCCAGTCTTATAGTTTTCCATCTCTTTCATAGCTTCACTTCGTGCCATCATTTCATCATAGAAACGGTCAATGCAGGAGAGCATATCTTCTTTTCTGTAGTAGACATTCCCCATCACAGAGCCTAAGTCGGCAAGGTCGGCGTTCTTTGGGTCAAGAATATAGAGCTTAGAATCTGTATAAAGCAAGGCTTCAATCAGTGTCAGTATAAAGTAAGTTTTACCGCCACCTGTACCACCAGCTATGAGCATGTGAGGGAGCTTGTCATATTCCCACCATACGTTTTCCATCAAGCGTAGTTTGCCATCTTTGGCTTGGACTTCATCAATAGAAATACGACTGGCGATGGTGTCATAGAGCAGGGTATATTCCACATAAGAATCTTTTAACTCTTTATCCGTCAGCTCACAGTACAATCCGCTTTCTAATTTCTTTTCCAAGTGTAGGAGCTGGTCTTGATATTTTCCTAGCGTGATTTCCACTCGCATCTGTATTAAACCATCTTTAAGGCGATAAAATATTTTGGGAAAGTAGGTTATCTTTTCCTTAGTACGACTGGACGAATCTTTGAAGAAGCCATCTGTTTTGACCTGTTCCGATTCATACCACTTGTTTTCAAGTACCATCTTAGCCAGCTTTTGACGGTGGTACAGTTGTTTTACTGTATCATATCTATATCTTTTGAATAGAAATGCCACCAGCAAGCAGACAAGAATTGCGACACTAACACTAATAACTAAATAGGGAATGTGAATCTTGTCTACTTGTGATAGGTTAAAGTCCTGCCAGTTAATCTGCTGGATTGTCTTCACATGAAACAGTCCGATAACCAGCAGGAAAATTGGCAGTAAGGACGCTACTGTAAAATGAAAGACTAAATCCTTGTCACTTGGGCGAATCCTTTTACCACGAATGCCAAACTGTTTCATGCGGGATTTCCTCCTTTCTCTCTAGTGGAAGTAGCATGACTATTTATCCGTGGCTGGCTCTTTTTTAGGTTGTGGCTGATTTTTAAAGGTACTGGAATCTTTCGTCAATACAATATCGTCTGCCTTGATATACCAGTCAACATCTGCCCCTCGGAAGGTAGCGGTAGCGACGGTATCTGCAACTGGATTGATGATTTCCACTTTTGCGTTATAGTCAAACTCTTTCAAAGGAACACTGGCAGGAATACTCACTTGAATCATACGTCCTTGCCCTTTGGATTTTAAATCATAGGTACGTTCTTTGATTTCATCTGAAACCGTACCGTCGTCATTTTGGATTCGTACTTCACGACGGAGTGCTGAAAACTTTAATTCTCCAAATGTAGCGTCTTTATCTAATACAATGCCATTAGGTAATCTCATCATTTTTCCTCTCTTTCTTTATTCTTTTATCATGTCGTCCGCATGTAAAAGGTAATTTGTGAATCCACGAGTACCAATTTTATAGCCCTCTGCGGTAATACGTGGATTGACTAACATTACACGTTCCTCAAAGCCGAAATGTTTTTCTCCAGCTTCAGCAGGAAGCACCACCACAATATCATCTGCTCTTTGAACGTCAGAATAGAGGTTGTAGCTTCGAGATAAGACAGTTAATTGTCCGTTGATTCTTCGCTGTTCTACTTTATCCTCGCCAGCAAATTCTAAATTGCCAAATGTTTTTTCCATGTTGGGAATCACAAATTTAAGTTCCATATTTTTACCTATCCTTTCTTTTTATTGTTTGATAAATCTTGTTTGTTTGATGGTCTTAAAGGGAGGGGAGCGACCTTTTGATTCTTGATTTTCTGTTTTCATAAGTTCACTTCCTTTCAAATATTGGGTAAAAAAATAGACACCTCATTTTTTGAAGTGTCTACCTATTAAATATTCAATTTTATTGGAAGTATCTTTGTATCTTCACTTTTCAAGGATAAATCGTCGTATCAAAGCTCATTCATAAGTAGTAAATTAGTAGTAAATTGAGTGGTTTTGACCTTGATAAAGTGTGATAAGTCCAGTGTTTATGCGGATAATTAGATTTTTATACTGTTTTTTCATATTAAAGATAATCTTTTTTTGATTGATGGTAGTCCCAGTTTGATTGATAAAATAGAGAATTTGAGTACAGAGAAAGGGTTATTTGTGAGCGTGGGGAACAATAAGTTTGTCACTCCTTCTAATAGTCAAATAAGTATAGAATTACAAATATCCTTAATTAGATCTAGTCCAATTGTAGATTGGTTCAACAGAGATTCTTATAGAACTTTTAACTCGCATAGTAGTCCTATAATCCGGAATGTAAAGCAAGTGGAATCTGCTGAAAATGTGTTTCGATTTATTGTAGAAGCCAAAAACAGTAATGTTACAAAGCAAAAAATTTTTTTAAAAGTTAATCAGAAACAGTTATACTCATCCAATAGTCCAGCTATATTAGATGAACTCTATGGTAATGATCGAATTATGGATGTTGAAGATGTATTACCAGAACAGTTGAAAAGAAGGTTGAGATTGAAAGTTGGAGAAAATTCTAGTAGCTTCAATAGTCGAATAGTCCAAAATTATTACTTTAGAAAACATAAAATACATTTTTTTATAGTTCAAGTTTTAGAAAAGTATTTACTGAATCTGATAGAATTTTTAGAAAAAAATGGAGAGCCAAGAAAAAGAATTTTCTCTATTATAAAAGAGTCAAATAGGGGGGATTTTAATAGATTGCGGGAAGTAGATTTATTTTACTTGCGGGAAGACTATATTTCAGAGCAATTTTTGAAAGATAAAATAGCCTTTTTGGAAAACATAGTAAATGATTTAAGAGACTGGGGTGAGAGGATAAAATATTTTGAAGGGAAAAGTAGTAGAGATACTCCATTTATTAATCGAGATGCTTTAAAGGCTCTTATTTCTAACTTTAAGAATTCGGAGGAATATGGATATTTCCAAGGTAACGCTTATAAAATTGAAGTATCTAGTTCTTCTTTGAGTAACAAAGATATAAATTTTAACTTCATAGAATTGCTTATGGTAGAATTTTCCGATTTATTCTCCGTTCAATTTGAAAATCTAAGCGACGGAGAGATTGTCTATTTTAACACGTTTTCTTCAATATTCATGGAAATAAGGAAAGCGAGTAAAGATGGGAGGGATTGTGTTCTGGTATTAGATGAGCCTGATTTGAACCTTCATCCAGAATGGTGTAGAAGATTTATTGATGATTGTATCACTCTTGTTAATAACTATTCAGCTGTGAATATTCAGTTTATTATAGCGACGCATTCTCCATATATGATTTCAGATGTTCCCAAAGAAAATGTTTTTTCTCTGGAAGAGAAAGAGAAGATGATAGTAATCAAAAGAGCAGAAAAAACTTTTGCTGCAAATATTATTGATATATTGTCAGATACATTCTTTTTGGACTACTCAATCGGGGAATTTGCTAGAAAAAAAATATTAAAACGTGATAAAGAGATTTATCAATATATTGATGATCCAGTTTTGAAGATACTAATTGAAAGAAGTATAGAAGATAGTGATTAAATTAGAATTACCTCAGGAACCACAAATAAAAGAAATTAATGCATGTTTCGAAAATTACTACAAGAGTTTATTAGAAAAATTATCTACGGGAGGAAATACGTATAGAATAATTCCAGAAATTTTGAAATTATGTGGCAATATGAATAATTTTAAATTATTGATAACTGATGAATGGTTTAATATAAAAAACAAATCAGACAGTTTATTGTTTGAGTATTATTTAGTAGGTAGATTTTATTTGGAGCTAAAAAAAATGAAAGCTTCGGATGAAAAGAAATATAGAATAGAGTGGGTTTCTAATATTCTGCAATGTACAACTCACTATCCCAAAATGGAAGAATTAATTGATTGTAATTATCTCTACTATAGGACTGCTAATTTTTCTAATTTTAAAAAAGAAAATAATAAGGTTTTTAGTAAATTTATAGAATTGAATGAAAAACTCGAAAAATTTTTAAATTATAAGCAGTTTAGAAAATTATATAGAGTAAGATTATGGGGGTTATACAGTTGCGAGGTTTGTCCGTATTGTAATTCAAACTCTATTGTTAACCATAGAAAATTTACGACTGCAGATATAGAGCATTTTTACCCTCAATCAATCTTTTCTCTATTTTGTGTATCAAAATTCAATTTAGTTCCATCTTGTAAAGATTGTAATCAACAGTTTAAAGGGTCAAAATACTTTCATTATAATCCTCGTTATTATGGGCTTGATGAATATTTTAAATTTAAATTTTCTGTCAGTACCTTTTCTGAGCAGACAATTGATAATTACTTATCACATTCTAGAGATATTGAAAAGGATAACATTATTTTAACAACAACATTATACACTAAAGATAAGTATGTTAAAAAAACATTATCAGATTTAGCTATTGAGATTCGATATAATGCTTTAACTAGTAATCTAGATGCTGTATTTGATTTCATACAGCACACTAGAAAGCTTAGAAATGGATCATTAAAACATTTAAAAGAGGTAGGAGATGAAAAATATATTTTTAAAACACATTTTTTATTAGATAGAGAAGTTTATAAAAATCGAACCTTTATGAATGTAGAAAACGGAAAATTTAAAGCAGATATAATTGATATGTTTCAGGATTACATAGGAGAGCTTTTGTAGATTTTGTTTTTGTTAATAACGTGGAAGAAATCGCCAAAGCAGGTATCAAGGCCATCATCCAGCCAGGTGGGTCCGTCCGTGACCAAGAGTCTATCGAAGCTGCGGATAAATATGGCTTGACCATGGTCTTTACAGGCGTGAGACATTTTAGACATTAAGAAGGTAAAGGGAAGAAAACAGTTTCTTTCCTTTTTTGCGTAAAAATGCGAAGTGAAACAAGATTAAAACGAACGTTTATGTTATAATGTTAGTAAATAATTCGCAAAAGAGGTTGAGAAATGAAACTGCTTGTTGTCGGTTCGGGTGGTCGTGAGCATGCGATTGCTAAAAAGTTACTTGAATCAAAAGACGTTGAAAAAGTATTTGTAGCTCCTGGAAATGACGGAATGACTCTGGATGGTTTGGAATTGGTAAATATCTCTATTTCCGAACATTCTAAATTGATTGAATTTGCAAAAGCCAACGATATTGCTTGGACCTTTATAGGGCCAGATGACGCCCTTGCGGCTGGTATCGTGGATGATTTCCATGCAGCTGGTCTCAAAGCCTTTGGTCCGACAAGATTGGCAGCGGAGCTGGAGTGGTCCAAGGATTTTGCCAAGGAAATCATGGTCAAATACGGCGTTCCGACAGCAGCCTATGGTACATTTTCAGATTTCGAGGCAGCTAAGGCTTATATCGAGGAGAAAGGCGCTCCAATCGTCGTCAAGGCGGATGGTTTGGCTCTTGGGAAAGGTGTTGTCGTTGCTGAGACAGTCGAGCAAGCAGTAGAAGCCGCTCACGAGATGCTTTTGGACAATAAATTTGGTGACTCAGGTGCGCGTGTAGTTATTGAGGAATTCCTTGATGGGGAGGAGTTCTCCCTCTTTGCCTTTGTCAATGGGGACAAGTTCTACATTATGCCAACAGCTCAGGACCACAAACGTGCCTATGATGGCGATAAGGGGCCTAACACTGGTGGGATGGGTGCCTATGCGCCAGTTCCACACTTACCACAGAGTGTGGTTGATACAGCGGTGGAGACTATTGTCAAGCCAGTCCTAGAGGGCATGATCCAAGAAGGGCGTCCATATCTGGGAGTTCTTTACGCAGGTCTTATCTTGACAACAGACGGACCGAAAGTCATCGAGTTCAACGCTCGTTTCGGAGATCCTGAAACACAGATTATCCTGCCTCGTCTGACCTCTGATTTTGCCCAAAATATCACAGATATTCTGGATAGCAAGGAGCCAAACATCACCTGGACGGACAAGGGTGTGACTCTGGGTGTGGTTGTCGCATCCAATGGTTATCCGCTAGACTATGAAAAAGGTGTCAAGTTGCCAGCCAAGACAGAAGGCGACATTATCACCTATTATGCAGGGGCTAAGTTTGCGGAAAATAGCAGAGCACTGCTGTCAAACGGTGGACGGGTCTATATGCTAGTTACCACAGCAGATACCGTCAAAGAGGCTCAAGATACCATCTACCAAGAACTCACCCAACAAAAAACAGAAGGCCTCTTCTACCGAACAGATATCGGAAGCAAGGCGATAAAAGATTAACAGATACTAATTTTGTTATGGCGAGCGAAAGCGAACCGAAGTAAGATAATAATCGCCGTGGTGAAAAGACCAGAACAGTATCTGTTCTGGTCGAAGGAAATTTTGAGACCTTAGGCTCAAAGTTTAGGAATGAAACCGAAGGTTTGCTTCCATCCCCGCCATCTAAGACCATTATCAAAAAGAAGAATCAAAATTCACAAAATACGTTAATGGTCGTATGGTTTGCGAGCGTTAGCGAGCTAATATAGAAAAATCACCGCTGTTGTGAAAGAACAGTTGGATGATAATCCAATCGTTCAGGGAAATTGGAAGACCTTGGGCTTCCAATTTAGGCATGAGACACCTTTGGTGGCTGCTGCCGTCCCTCACAACCTAAGGTGATTGTAGAAAAAGAGGAAAAAGGAGAAGAAATGAAACCCGTAATTTCCATCATCATGGGCTCAAAATCCGATTGGGTAACCATGCAAAAAACAGCCGAAGTCCTAGACCGCTTCGGTGTAGCCTACGAAAAGAAGGTTGTCTCTGCCCATCGCACACCTGATCTCATGTTCAAGCATGCCGAAGAAGCGCGTAGTCGTGGTATCAAGGTCATCATCGCAGGTGCAGGTGGCGCAGCTCATTTGCCAGGTATGGTCGCAGCTAAAACAATCCTTCCAGTCATTGGTGTGCCCGTAAAATCGCGTGCCCTTAGTGGTGTGGACTCGCTCTACTCTATCGTCCAGATGCCAGGTGGAGTGCCTGTCGCAACTATGGCTATTGGTGAAGCAGGTGCGACCAACGCTGCCCTCTTTGCCCTTCGTCTCCTATCAGTAGAGGATCAGTCTATCGCGACAGCATTGGCAGATTTCGCAAAGGAGCAAGGAAAAATCGCAGAGGAGTCGACAAATGAGCTCATCTAAAACAATTGGAATTATCGGTGGTGGTCAGCTGGGTCAAATGATGGCTATTTCTGCTATCTATATGGGGCACAAGGTTATAGCGCTGGATCCTGCGGCAGATTGTCCTGCCTCTCGCGTGGCGGAAATCATCGTGGCTCCTTATAACGATGTGGATGCTCTTCGTCAGCTGGCAGAGCGTTGCGATGTCCTCACCTATGAGTTTGAAAATGTCGATGCCGACGGATTGGATGCGGTTGTCAAGGATGGGCAACTTCCACAAGGGACGGACCTGCTTCGCATTTCTCAAAATCGGATTTTTGAAAAGGACTTCCTCTCAAACAAGGCTCAAGTCACTGTAGCACCTTACAAGGTTGTGACCTCAATCCAAGATTTGGCAGATATTGACCTTTCTAAAAACTATGTCCTCAAGACTGCAACAGGTGGCTACGATGGGCATGGACAAAAGGTCATTCGCTCAGAAGCAGATTTGGCAGAAGCCTATGCGCTAGCTGACTCAGCAGACTGTGTTTTGGAAGAATTTGTCAACTTCGACCTTGAAATTTCTGTCATCGTGTCAGGAAATGGCAAGGATGTGACAGTTTTCCCAGTTCAGGAAAATATCCACCGAAACAACATTCTTTCAAAAACCATTGTGCCAGCCCGTATTTCAGAAAGTCTAGCTGAAAAAGCAAAAGCCATGGCAGTGAAGATTGCTGAACAGCTTAACCTGTCTGGAACTCTCTGTGTAGAAATGTTTGCGACAGCTGATGATATCATTGTCAACGAAATCGCCCCACGTCCACACAACTCTGGGCACTATTCTATTGAAGCCTGTGATTTCTCGCAGTTTGATACCCATATCTTGGGTGTTCTGGGAGCGCCATTGCCAGCTATCAAACTACATGCGCCGGCCGTTATGCTGAATGTTCTCGGCCAACACGTTGAGGCTGCTGAAAAATATGTCACAGAAAATCCAAGCGCTCACCTCCACATGTATGGTAAAATAGAAGCGAAGCACAACCGCAAGATGGGACATGTGACTTTGTTTAGCGATGTGCCAGATGATGTTGAGGAGTTTGGGAAAGGGATTGAATTTTAGGGAAATATGAAAAAATATTTAAAAAACAACATAAAACAGCTGATATTTTTATTGTTACTAGTGATGGCATCTGGTCCCTTTTTCTCAGCTGTTATAGGAATTTTTTCCAATTATTTGAATTCTGGATTGGGTGATTGGTTGAGCTTTTATGGAAGTGTCGCTGGAATTGTAATCTCATTGATTGTTGTCCATTTACAATTATCACTCGAAGAAGAAAAGGAATTACGTAAGTATCGACCAGAGTTGGTTTTAAGCAATGATTATCAGCTTATCAAGCCAAACTGTAGAGTATATTTTGATGATAAATATTGGTTTCATCTACGAAAATCAGAAAATAACAAACAATATGTAGTAGCTAATAGTTTTGAAGAATCTTATTCTAATGAGGATAAAAGAGATAAAATTTTATCTCTTGAAATTGTTAACAATCAACCGATATTTAATGTTCGAATCTTATTTGGAGAAAGTTTAGACGGTGAGCTGATACCAAAGTTAAATGCGGAGCAAAGATTATATGTAATTTCGAAAGCACATCAAAAAGAGATACATCAACATATCTTAGGTAACAAGCCTAATTTTAATCACGTCCCAGAGACGATTACTTTATTCTTTACAACGCTTTCTGGAGAAGTGTGTAAGTATATTTATAATGTTGATGGCAAAGGATATTGTAGCATTAATCGGAAGTATTTTGGGGTAGACTATCCTGAAGCTACTAAAAATATTCATATTTGTGACTATATTGTTAGTAAATAGGAGGTATTAAGTAAATTTAGTTTTTTATAGATTAATTCATTTTTTATATTTTCGCCGAAAAGGATAGAATCGTAGCAATTTATGATTTACCGCTGGATACTGATTTGAATACACTGGATCACTATCCATCTGTATGGATTGGGAAATAGGAGTTTGAATAACTTAATAGGTAATATTTAGGAGTATATTTTATAATGACAATTGATTTAAGAGGAGAGGTTAGATTAGCGGATGAGGCTTTGGCTTTAGATTGGTATCAAGATAATGGCTACACTAATATAGGAGAAGCTATATGCGCTATAAAATATGGATACATAAAAAATAATTCCCTTACCTATAGTCATGTTCAACACGAAATCAATTATTTGGTGGAACAGTTAAGAATTTATGTTGAAAATTGTGATATTATTCTTCCTGTACCTAGTTTTAATCCATTTCATAAAGATAATCCAGATGGGAACTTAAAGATTATGTACATGATAGCTGAGCGTCTAAGTGAGGTTAGTGGGAAAAAAGTTGATTTTTCTGTACTCGGAAAGCGAACATCAAAACAAGCTAAAGATTCTCAAATCAGTGCTGATGATTATGTATCGAAAAATTTACCTAGTAATATAAAAAGTGTATTATTAATTGATGATTTATTTGGTGAAGGTAATACGGCAAATTACACTGTTTCGGCGTTAAGACGGGAAAATCCAAATATTTTTATTAGATTTATTAGTCTTACAAAAAATAAATATGGAGGCATTCCTAAAAAATATGAATGTAGAATTTCAAAATATAGTAAATTGTCTGTTAACAATGGAAGTGAGTTCATAGATTTATATTTTTATAGAGATGACAAACCTGGACACGTCAAGATTTGGCAAGAGCACTATTTGTTCGGAGAGGTTAAGCAAGCATTTGAACAAAATGATTTTAAAAGAGTTTTTTATTTATCTGTGTATCGAAATTCTAATGGATATTGGACTGTGAGTAAGAATGTTGATGAAGAGAGTGATGAAGAATAACTTGAGGTGTTTCATATGAGAAAAATATTCATAAGTGGGAGTATTTCAAGCAAAGAAATTCCCCAAGAAGTTATTAAGTCAGTTGATGATAGTCGTAAAAGAAATTATACAATCTTGATAGGTGATGCTAAAGGGATTGATAAAAATATACAGGATATGCTTAAGGCAGATAATTATAAAAATGTAGAGGTTTATCATGTAGGTCCTAGTCCTAGAAACCTTTCAGATCTAGAATGGATTGATAGGCGTATTCCTGTAGACACTGAAAATGAAAAATTTTTTAAAAACGGGAAATATACTAGAGAAGCTCAAATGATAAAGGATAAAGCTATGTCTAATGATGCTGATTTTGGTTTAGTAATTTGGAAAGACACCAGTAAAAATCGGTTTGGGAATATTTCGGTAAGTAAAGGTTCATTAAATAATATTTATAATTTACTTGTCCAAAATAAATATGTTGGACTCTTCTATATTCCTAAGCCAGAAAAAGGAATAATGAAGTTTAAGAATATAGCAGAATTTGAAGAACAGGTTATTGAAAAGCTTGTTCAGAAAGAAACAAAGGATTATTACTATAAAATGAAAAAAAATGCTAATAAATCAAATGATAAATATTCTGAACATGGTAATAATGAGCAGCTTTCCTTATTCGGCTAAAGTTACTTTTTAGAAAAAATAAATTAGAAGAAAAGAAAGGAGCAAGGGGCCTAGTATTCACCAAGACTGAATACTATGGACTTGATTAATTCCTATGATTCAAATCATCGTTAACGCTTTTGTTGAAAAGGATAAGACTGGAGCAGTCGTGGAAGTCTTGTATGCTAGTGCTGACCAAGATAAGGTACAAGCTAAATATAAAGAACTAACTGCTCAATATCCTGAAAACTATTTAGCAATTTATGACTTGCCACTGGATACAGACCTTAATTCATTGGAACATTACCCGTCTGTATGGATTGGGAAAGAAGAATTTGAATAATTTGGCTAATCAATGTTCTATGATTTGTTTGCACATCGTGAAGTAGAAAAAGAAAGGAAAAATTAACAACATGATCAACCGTTACTCTCGCCCTGAAATGGCGAACATTTGGAGTGAAGAAAATAAATACCGTGCTTGGCTTGAGGTGGAAATCTTGGCTGATGAGGCATGGGCTGAGTTGGGGGAAATCCCTAAGGAAGATGTGGCTTTGATTCGCGAGAAGGCGGACTTTGACATCGACCGTATTTTGGAAATCGAGCAGGAGACTCGTCACGATGTGGTGGCTTTCACACGTGCGGTTTCTGAGACGCTTGGTGAAGAGCGCAAGTGGGTCCACTATGGGTTGACTTCTACTGACGTGGTGGATACGGCCTATGGTTACCTTTACAAGCAAGCCAACGACATCATTCGTCGTGACCTTGAAAACTTCACCAACATCATCGCTGACAAGGCTAAGGAGCACAAGTTCACTATCATGATGGGTCGTACCCACGGGGTACACGCTGAGCCGACAACTTTTGGTCTTAAATTGGCAACTTGGTACAGCGAAATGAAGCGCAACATCGAGCGTTTCGAGCATGCGGCTGCCGGAGTGGAAGCTGGCAAGATTTCTGGTGCGGTTGGTAACTTTGCCAACATCCCACCATTCGTAGAGCAATATGTCTGCGACAAATTGGGTATTCGTGCTCAAGAAATCTCTACACAGGTGCTTCCTCGTGACCTTCACGCTGAGTACTTTGCGGTTCTTGCCAGCATCGCGACTTCTATCGAGCGTATGGCAACGGAGATCCGTGGTCTTCAAAAGTCTGAGCAACGTGAAGTGGAAGAGTTCTTTGCTAAAGGGCAAAAAGGGTCTTCAGCAATGCCTCACAAACGCAACCCTATCGGTTCTGAGAACATGACGGGTCTTGCGCGTGTTATTCGTGGTCACATGATTACGGCCTATGAGAATGTTGCTCTCTGGCACGAACGTGATATCTCTCACTCATCAGCTGAGCGCATCATCACACCAGATACGACCATTTTGATTGACTACATGCTCAACCGTTTTGGAAATATCGTCAAAAACTTGACAGTCTTCCCAGAAAACATGATCCGCAACATGAACTCGACATTTGGTTTGATTTTCAGCCAACGCGCTATGTTGACCTTGATTGAAAAAGGCATGACCCGTGAGCAAGCCTATGACCTGGTGCAACCAAAAACAGCTTACTCTTGGGACAACCAAGTAGACTTTAAACCACTTCTCGAAGCAGATCCAGAGGTAACTTCTCGCCTCACTCAAGAAGAAATCGACGAAATCTTTAACCCTCTTTATTACACTAAACGAGTGGATGCTATATTTGAACGTCTTGGTTTAGGATAATTAAAATAAAATCGAAGTTCGATTACTCTATTTATAGGAGTAGAAGAACTTCGATTTTTATTTTTTCTTCAAGTACTTTTGATAAAAATGACCTATATTTTAGTAAAATTTAAACAAATTTAGTCTATCTTAATTGACATATAGAAAATACATTTTTAATGTTATATAATAAGCATAGAAAAAGCCCAAGCAAGGCTCAGGCTTTCTTCTTAGTGATCACGGTCACATGAAATGAATTTGATTTTGTAGTAATCTGCTCGTTTATATGTTTCGCTGTAAGCGAGAACTTGACCAGTAGACTCTAGTTTAGTAGTCTTGGTTTGTAAAACGGTTGGGAATTGTTCATCGACTCCGAGGACCGAAGCCACATGTTCTGGAGTTGGAAATGCTATTTCATTGATTTCTTCAAAATGTTCATCATTCATGTGAATGTGGTAATCCAATTTGAAACGGTTATAGATAGAGCTATAATATTCAAGATTTGGATAATTTGCGTTGACGTATTGTTCTGGGATGTAAGATGTATGGTAGATGTACACAACACCACCTGTTTCGCGTACGCGTTCAATCTTGTAGTAGAACTGATCTCCGCGTAGTCCAAGTTTTTCTAAGTAGCTTAGTTTGTTTCCACGCTCAATAGAAAGGACGGTAACTTTATCATCTTTAGTTTCAAAAACTTCTACATCTGAAAACTCTACGAGTTTGTGTTTACGTGCGCGTGAAACGAATGTACCCTTTCCTTGTTGACGGACAATATAGCCATCCTTGGCAAGGTCGTTTAAGGCGCGGACAACTGTGATAGAACTCACATCATACATTGCAATCAATTCAGCTTCAGTGTAGAATTTATCTCCACTGGCAAATTGACCAGAAATGATTTTGTTCTTTAACTCATCTTTAATATATTGATACTTTGGAATTGCCATATTTTCACCTCGATTTTCCTTCTCAGTTAAAGATTTTACCATAAAACTGGAAAGAATAGTAGCCTTTTGAATAAAAAAATTAGAATAATAGGCTATAAGGTTAATTTACATAGAAATTAATAGAATTTCTTACATCTTTATACATGTCAATTAAGATGAAATTATTTCTTGAGATAGTAAGGTTTTATAAGTTTTTTTGTAAAAATTAGTAAAAATGAAAAAAATCGTGAAAACCTATTGACAAATGTAAGATATTGAGTTATATTTACTATATCAACAAATGAAAGCGTAAACTTTAGTTGTCAGAAGGTAAGAATATGACACGATTTGAGATACGAGATGATTTCTATCTCGATGGAAAATCATTTAAGATTTTATCTGGCGCCATTCATTATTTTAGGGTTCCTCCAGAAGATTGGTATCATTCGCTCTATAACTTGAAGGCTCTTGGTTTTAATACAGTAGAGACTTATGTGGCCTGGAATTTACACGAGCCTCGTGAGGGTGAGTTTCACTTTGAAGGAGCTCTGGATTTGGAGCGATTTCTCCAAACGGCACAAGATTTGGGTCTCTACGCTATCGTTCGTCCGTCGCCCTTCATCTGTGCGGAGTGGGAATTCGGTGGCTTACCAGCTTGGCTCTTAACCAAAGATATGAGGATTCGTTCCTCAGACCCAGCCTATATTGAGGCTGTCGGTCACTACTATGACCAGCTCTTGTCACGATTGGTTCCACATTTGTTGGACAATGGTGGCAATATCCTTATGATGCAGGTTGAAAATGAATATGGTTCTTATGGCGAAGATAAGGCTTATCTAAGAGCAATTCGACAGTTGATGGAAGAGCGTGGCGTCACCTGTCCCCTCTTTACATCAGATGGTCCATGGCGAGCTACTCTGAAAGCTGGAACCTTGATTGAAGATGACCTCTTTGTAACAGGGAACTTTGGTTCTAAAGCTCCGTACAACTTTTCACAGATGCAGGAATTCTTTGATGAACATGGCAAGAAATGGCCGCTCATGTGTATGGAGTTCTGGGATGGCTGGTTCAATCGTTGGAAAGAGCCGATTATCACACGGGATCCGAAAGAGTTGGCAGATGCAGTTCGAGAGGTTTTGGAACAAGGCTCTATCAATCTCTACATGTTCCATGGTGGTACAAACTTTGGTTTCATGAATGGTTGCTCAGCTCGAGGGACTTTGGACCTGCCACAAGTTACATCTTATGATTACGATGCCCTTCTGGATGAAGAAGGAAATCCAACTGCCAAATATTTGGCAGTCAAGAAGATGATGGCAACACATTTCCCAGAGTATCCCCAGTTGGAACCACTCTACAAAGAGAGTATGGAGTTGGATGCTATTCCACTAGTTGAAAAAGTTTCCCTGTTTGAAACCCTGGATAGCTTGTCAAGTCCAGTAGAAAGCCTCTATCCTAAAAAGATGGAGGAGTTGGGACAAAGTTATGGCTATCTACTCTATCAAACAGAAACAAACTGGGATGCAGAAGAAGAAAGACTTCGTATCATTGACGGTCGAGATAGGGCTCAGCTTTATGTTGATGGTCAGTGGGTTGAAACCCAATATCAGACAGAGATTGGGGAAGATATTTTTTATCAAGGCGAAAAGAAAGCGCTATCTAGATTGGATATCTTGGTAGAAAATATGGGGCGTGTCAACTATGGACATAAGTTCTTAGCAGATACGCAACGTAAGGGAATTCGGACAGGGGTTTGTAAGGATTTGCACTTCCTACTAAACTGGAAACACTATCCACTCCCACTAGATAATCCTGAGAAAATTGATTTTTCAAAAGGATGGACAGAAGGGCAACCAGCCTTTTACGCTTATGACTTTACAGTCCAAGAGTCAAAAGATACTTACCTAGACTTATCTGAGTTTGGTAAGGGAGTTGCCTTTGTCAATGGGCAGAATCTAGGACGTTTTTGGAACGTCGGCCCGACCCTCTCGCTTTATATCCCTCATAGCTATCTCAAGGAAGGTGATAACCGTATCATTATCTTTGAAACAGAAGGTGAATATAAAGAAGAGATTCATTTAACTCGAAAACCTACACTAAAACACATAAAGGGGGAAAACTTATGACAATTGTAGGATGCCGTATCGATGGACGTTTGATCCACGGACAAGTAGCCAATCTTTGGGCTGGAAAACTAAATGTTTCACGTATTATGGTTGTAGATGACGAAGTTGTCAACAACGACGTTGAAAAGAGTGGTTTGAAACTTGCGACACCACCAGGTGTAAAATTGAGTATTTTGCCAATTGAAAAAGCGGCAGCCAATATTCTTGCTGGTAAATACGATAGCCAACGTCTATTTATCGTTGCTCGTAAACCAGACCGCTTCCTTGGTTTGGTAGAAGCAGGTGTACCACTTGAAACCCTTAATGTTGGGAATATGTCTCAGACACCAGAAACTCGTCCCATCACACGTTCTATCAACGTAGTAGACAAGGATGTGGAAGACTTCCACAAATTGGCAGAAAAAGGTGTTAAACTTACTGCTCAAATGGTTCCAAATGATCCAATTTCAGACTTTTTGAGCTTATTAAAATAGGAAAAAATTTTTAGGAGGTCATTGTTATGATACAATGGTGGCAAATTTTACTTCTCACTTTGTACTCAGCTTATCAAATCTGTGATGAGTTGACGATCGTTTCATCTGCAGGTTCCCCTGTATTTGCTGGTTTCATTACTGGTTTAATTATGGGAGATGTGACTACTGGTCTGCTTATCGGTGGTAACTTGCAACTGTTCGTTCTTGGGGTTGGTACCTTCGGTGGTGCTTCTCGTATCGACGCAACTTCTGGTGCGGTTCTTGCGACAGCCTTCTCTGTTTCACAAGGAATTGATGCATCACTGGCGATTACAACAATCGCTGTGCCAGTAGCAGCTCTCTTGACTTACTTCGACGTTCTTGGACGTATGACAACTACTTTCTTCGCTCACCGTGTGGATGCTGCAATCGAACGCTTTGACTATAAAGGTATTGAACGCAACTACTTGCTTGGTGCGATTCCTTGGGCTCTATCTCGTGCCCTTCCAGTCTTCTTTGCCCTTGCTTTTGGTGGTGCCTTCGTACAATCAGTGGTAGACTTCGTTGAAGCCTACAAATGGGTTGCAGATGGCTTGACACTTGCAGGACGTATGCTTCCAGGTCTTGGATTTGCAATCTTGCTTCGTTACCTTCCAGTTAAACGTAACCTTCACTACCTTGCTATGGGATTTGGTTTGACAGCTATGTTGACTGTTCTTTACTCATATGTAACAGGTCTTGGTGGCGCTGTTGCAGGTATTATCGGTACTCTACCTAAAGATGTTGCTGAAAAAATTGGTTTCGTGAACAACTTCAAAGGATTGTCTATGATTGGTATCTCTATCGTAGGTATCTTCCTAGCAGTGCTTCACTTCAAAAATAGCCAAAAAGTAGCTGTAGCAGCACCTTCTACACCATCAGAAAGTGGGGAAATCGAAGATGACGAATTCTAATTACAAACTTACAAAAGAAGATTTTAATCAAATCAACAAACGTAGCTTGTTTACTTTCCAATTGGGTTGGAACTACGAACGTATGCAAGCTTCTGGTTACCTTTACATGATCCTGCCTCAGTTGCGTAAAATGTATGGGGATGGCACTCCTGAATTGAAAGAAATGATGAAAGTTCATACTCAATTCTTCAATACTTCACCATTCTTCCATACCATTATCGCTGGTTTTGACCTTGCCATGGAAGAAAAAGATGGTGTAGGTTCAAAAGATGCGGTTAACGGTATCAAGACAGGTTTGATGGGGCCATTTGCTCCTCTTGGAGATACAATCTTTGGTTCGCTTGTACCTGCTATCATGGGGTCAGTCGCAGCAACTATGGCTATCGCTGGCCAACCTTGGGGTATCTTCCTTTGGATCGCAGTTGCAGTTGCTTATGACATCTTCCGTTGGAAACAGTTGGAATTTGCCTACAAAGAAGGGGTTAACCTTATCAACAACATGCAAAGTACATTGACAGCTTTGATTGACGCTGCATCTGTACTGGGTGTCTTCATGATGGGTGCTCTTGTAGCAACAATGATCAACTTTGAAATTTCTTACAAGTTGCCAATCGGTGAAAAGATGATTGATTTCCAAGACATCTTGAACCAAATCTTCCCACGTTTGCTTCCAGCAATCTTTACTGCCTTTATCTTCTGGTTGCTTGGTAAGAAAGGTATGACTTCTACTAAAGCTATCGGTATCATTATCGCTCTTGCAGTAGGTCTTTCTGCCTTTGGTAAATTTGTACTTGGAATGGGCGCATAATTTATGGCTAAATCATTAATTTTGGTGAGTCATGGTCGCTTCTGTGAAGAACTTAAAGGTAGCACTGAAATGATTATGGGTCCACAAGACAATATTCATGCAGTGGCTCTTCTTCCAGAAGATGGCCCAGAAGAATTTACTGCAAAATTTGAAGCTGCTATTGAAGGATTAGATGATTTCCTAGTCTTTGCGGATCTTCTCGGTGGAACACCATGTAACGTGGTAAGCCGTTTGATTATGGAAGGTCGTGACATCGAACTTTACGCAGGGATGAATCTTCCAATGGTGATTGAATTTATCAATGCGAGCCTTACAGGCGCAGATGCGGACTATAAGAACCGTGCTGCAGAAAGTATTGTGAAAGTTAATGACCTGTTAGCTGGCTTCGATGATGACGAAGATGAATAATACTCTTCGAAAATCTCTTTAAACCATACTAGTGTCGCCTTGCCGTAGGTATATGTTACTGACTTCGTCAGTTCTATCTACAACCTCAAAGCAGTGCTTTGAGCAGCCTGCGGCTAGTTTCCTAGTTTGCTCTTTGATTTTCATTGAGTATACGATGTGAAAACGTGAAAATCGTTAGAGCATTTTATATAGAATATACATGGGAATGGGGCTTACTCCCATTCCCATATTTAATAGAAAAAGAGGAACTCAATGCTACATTATACAAAAGAAGACTTGCTCGAATTGGGTGCAGAAATCACTACACGTGAAATCTACCAACAGCCTGATGTATGGAAAGAAGCTTTTGAATCTTATCAAGCAAAGCGTGAAGAAATTGCAGCCTTTCTACAAGGGATTGCTGATAAACATGACTATATCAAGGTTATCTTGACAGGTGCTGGTACTTCTGCTTATGTAGGAGATACCTTGGTACCTTACTTTAAGGAAGTCTATGACGAACGAAAATGGAATTTCAATGCTATTGCGACAACAGATATCGTTGCCAATCCAGAAACTTATTTGAAAAAAGATGTTGCGACTGTCCTTGTATCTTTTGCTCGTAGTGGGAACTCGCCTGAAAGTGTGGCGACTGTTGATTTGGCTAAAACCTTGGTGGATGAGCTTTACCAAGTGACGATTACTTGTGCTGCAGATGGGAAATTAGCTCTTCAGGCTCATGGAGATGACCGCAATCTCTTGCTTTTGCAACCAGCTGCCTCTAATGATGCTGGTTTTGCCATGACTTCTAGCTTTACGTCTATGATGTTGACAGCTCTCTTGGTCTTTGATCCTACAGAATTTGCTGTGAAATCTGAACGTTTTGAAGTTGTGACTAGTCTTGCCCGTAAAGTTCTAGACAATGCAGAAGATGTCAAAGAGCTTGTTGATCTAGATTTTAACCGTGTCATCTATCTAGGTGCTGGTCCTTTCTTTGGACTTGCTCATGAAGCTCAGCTCAAGATCTTGGAATTAACGGCTGGTCAAGTTGCGACTATGTATGAAAGTCCAGTTGGATTCCGTCACGGTCCAAAATCTCTTATCAACGAAGATACAGTTGTTTTGGTCTTTGGTACAACGACAGACTATACTCGTAAGTACGACTTGGACTTGGTTCGTGAAGTTGCTGGTGATCAGATTGCTCGTCGTGTTGTGCTTTTGAGTGATCAAACTTTTGGTCTTGAAAATGTCAAAGAAGTGGCCCTTGGTTGTGGTGGTGTCTTGAATGATATTTATCGTGTCTTCCCTTACATTGTTTATGCCCAACTCTTTGCCCTATTGACTTCACTTAAGGTAGAAAATAAACCTGACACACCGTCTCCTACAGGTACAGTAAACCGTGTGGTACAAGGTGTGATCATCCACGAATATCAAAAGTAAGACAGTATTTATGAATTCTTGAAAGAGGATTTGTATATTATCAGACAAACCATAGATTGTCAATTCGCTTTCTATGGTTTGTTTGCTTGAGAGAAATAGAAAAAGGAGAAGAGAATGAAAGCATACACAGAGCGTGTGTTTGGAAATGTTGAGGGACAAGATGCTTTGACCTATCGATTTGAGACGAACGGTGGCTACCAACTTGAGGTCATGACTTATGGTGCGACCATCTTGCGCTACGTCACACCTGATAAGGCTGGAAATTTTGCAAATGTTATCTTGGGATTTGATGATTTTGAAAGCTATGTGGGAAATAGTCCCAAGCATGGAGCTAGCGTAGGCCCTGTTGCAGGTCGTATTGCTGGTGCGACATTTGAGCTTAATGGCAAGACCTATGACCTTGAAGTCAACAATGCTAGCAACTGTAACCACAGTGGTTCAACAGGTTGGGATTCTAGTTTGTTTGAAGTTATAGAAGTGAGCGACCATGGCTTGACCCTCTACACAGAGCGTACAGATGGGACAGGAGGATTTCCTGGAAATCTCAAGATTTGGATCAGTTACCACTTGGAAGAAACTGGTGCCTATGAAATCAGCTACAAGATAACAACCGATCAGGATACGCTGGTCAATCCAACCAACCACAGCTATTTCAACTTGTCTGGTGATTTCACGCAGACGATTGACAGCTATGTCTTCCAACTAAACACAGAGGGCATTTACCCAATCGCTCCCGACGGAGTTCCTGCCAAAACTCCAGAAGCCGACCGTGATGTGGTCAAACACATCTACAATGGTGCCTTGCTGAAGGATATCTTTGCAGAAGAAGATGAGCAAATCCAGCTGGTATCTGGTTTGGATCATCCATTCGCTCTTCCTTCAGGTCATGACAATGCTGGTTTCCTTTATGACCAAAACTCAGGTCGCTTCTTGCTCTTCAAGACAGAGTCTCCTTGTTTTGTAGTCTACACAGCAAACTTTGTGGATGAGAGTGTCATCATAGGAGGTCAGCCAATGGTACAGCACAATGGGATTGCTCTTGAAGCGCAAGCTTTACCAGATGCCATTCATAGTGACCTCAAAGACCAAGTCATTCTCAAAGCTGGTCAAACCTTCACAAGTAAGACACGTTATGAGCTTGTTGTGAAATAAAGAATGGAGTTTCTACTTTGTGGTGTGAATAGCATTTGCTTTATAACATTAGTAGAAATGGGCAAAGAGTAGGAAAATATGATATAATTTAATATTGAAAATACCTGTCCTATCTAAAGGATAAAAGGAGAAAAAATGAAGAAAATTGTATTTGCTAGCGCCTTGGCTTTGACTTTAGCTGGAGCAGTTTTGACAAATGATGTTTTTGCCAATGACAGATTGGTGGCAACACAATCTGCAGATGGTAGAAATGAAAATGTCTTGAGCTCAGAAGTGCTAAATCCCTCTAGTGGCAATGTTTTGGTTGGGATTAAGGGAGAATTTTTAACCCCAAATAAACAAACTATTTTGGATGCGATTAATAAGATTCGTAAGGAAGCAGCTGATGAAGGTTTGGTAGATAAGTATGTTCCTATCAAATGGTCTACTGATCTTGAGAAAACTGCTTTTGTACGAGCTACTGAGGTGTCAGTAACTCTGAAACCTGAGCGTCTTTCTACGAAAGAAATCTGGACTGCTTTTCCATCTAGTAATAGTATAAGAGGAGAAGCTTTAGATGTGAACTATGAAGGTTTTCTAAAAGCAATTGAAAATTGGCATGCTGAGAAGGCAAATTATGTAGCGAAAAAGAAGGGTGGAACATCTAAAGAATTTACAGGTTATTATGAGGCTTTGATCAATTCTAAATTTACCTATGTGGGGCTCGCTGCTTTTAAAAATGCAGCTAGTTCTCAGAAAGTAGCAACGATTTCTCTAGCTTTAGGTGATGATGCTTCTTCAGAGGAATTGGCTGGTGGATATGGTCCTGCTATTCAGTATACAGAAGTGACCTCCTCAAACCTTTCAACAGTTAAAAGTAAAGCAGTCGTTGTAGAAAAAGCGCTGAAAGAATTTAGAACTTCTAGTTCAGACCAATCTGGTTGGGTGCAATCTAATGGAAAATGGTATTTCTATGAGTCTGGTGATCTGAAGACAGGCTGGGTGAAAACGGATGGTAAATGGTACTACTTGGATGACCTAGGTGTCATGCAAACTGGATTTGTAAAAGTAGATGGTAGCTGGTATTACTTGAGTAGCTCAGGTGCTATGTTTACAGGCTGGGGTACAGACGGAAATAGATGGTTCTACTTTGATGGCTCAGGAGCTATGAAGACAGGCTGGTACAAGGAAAATGGTACTTGGTATTATCTTGACGAAGCAGGTATCATGAAGACAGGTTGGTTTAAAGTTGGACCGCACTGGTACTATGCCTACGATTCTGGAGCTTTGGCTGTGAGCACAACAACACCAGACGGTTATAAAGTAAATGGAAATGGTGAATGGGTAAACTAGGCAACTAGTGAACAAATAGTCTGTTTCAATAGCTTTTTATAAGGAAGTTGTAAAATTATATAACCTTAAAATGGGGAAGGCTAGTTTGCCTTCTCTATTTTCTTGAAAGTTGTAAACAAAAAATCTTCAATGCCTACCTACGTAGCACAGATGATTTCAGAGAATCGATTTATAAACAATAAGAAAACTCCCCCAAGCTATCCTGTCTAATCCAGTCTATCTTGCAGATGGTCAGTCTTTGTGATAGAATAGCATAAAGTCCTTTTGAGGGGGAACTTGCTAGGAAATCCCCAAGCATTGTAACGGATGAACCACCCTCGCCTTTTTGTGAGGGTGGTTTTTCCTTTATAAGCAGAAAATAAGAGAGAAAGAGTCTACATCATGTCGAGAATTGTCACCATTCATCCAGCCAAGGAAATCCATGAGAGTACCCAAGTTTATCGATCCCTTCAAAGACCCCTCTCCTGTAACCATCTTTTATCCAGAGTATATCTACCGCATAGGAGGAGAAATCCGTTCTGAAGAGGACTTGTTGGTTAAGTTCCTATTCAGATGTGCAAAACAGACAGATCTCTTTATCCGTGACCAACAAATCGTTCCCAAACCCAGCCTCTGGCGTTACATGGAAAACACGGACAAAAATTACTATGAAGTCGTCCATGAAAATGTCATGCGAGACTTACGCCTCGCCAATCTGCGCAAGGCAAACAAATATCTAGTCGCCAGTGAAGTGTTGACTGATACTTTGGCGAAACAAGGGTATGACACCAAGTTTTTACCACCAATGTTTACAGAAAAATTAGGTCAGCTAAGAAAAATTGGACCTGTTTTGGACTATTGCCTAGTGGGTCATATGAGAGAAGGCAAGAACGTTGAACTTGTCATTGAAGCCTTTATCGAACTCTATAAACGTGGTTCTAAGGCCAAGATTACCTTTTATGGCGGCTCAGAGGAACGTCTAGCAGAATTACAGAATCAATATGATCTTCCGCCAACCATTCACTTTAAAGGTATCGTTAACGAAGTGCCTTATCATCTCCACCAATGCTATCTGTCTGCAAGTTACACAGAGTTATTTGCTAATGTCTGTGTTGAAGCCTTGAATCAAGGTTTGTTAGCCTTATTATCGGATGTGGATATCGCTCATCGTTTCTATGCTAGCCAGTCCAATGCTATCAACTTGTTTAAAACCAAATCAGAGCTGCTCCAAATGATAGAAGAGATGGAGCAAGCAGACTATAGCCAGTCAAATGCAGAAAATATCGCCCTAGCATCTCACTATTCACTAGGGACAGTGACCCAATGCTATCGCGAACTACTAGATAGGAACTTATAGGATGTTGTAAGTTGATCAATCTAGTTTTCTCACTAGTCCAATACAATAGAAAACTAAAGGAAGACTATATGAAAGCAAAATCTAAGCCCATAGCCGTCATTTTGATCCGTTCGGGTTCACGCGGCTTAGTGGATAAAAATATCAAACCGCTAGCAGGCAAACCTTTGGTTTTCTATACCATCGAAGTCGCTCTAGCCTCCAAGCTATTTAGTGACATCTGGATCTCATCAGATTCACTAGCCTATCTAGAACTCTGTCGACAAGTCTATCCAGAGATTCGTTGTGTCCACAGACCAAAAGAATTGGCCTTGACGACAACCTCTAGTTTAGAAACCTTACACGACTTTTTACAGCCCTTTGAGGAAGAGCAGGTCTTTGTGAATCTACAGGTGACCTCACCCTTGAGAGAGGTGGAGCACCTCGTCGAGTCCTATCAACTCTACTGTCAGTCTGGGGCCGACCATCTGATTTCCTGTGTTAAGGCAGACAAGAGTCGTAGTCTTTACTTGCAGTTAGCGGAGTCGTCATTTATCCGTCCGCCTCAGGTTTCCAAGCACTATGCTCGGCAGAAAGAGCCTGTCTATTACTATCCCAACGGTAGTATTTGGATTTCTCGCAAGGACCTTTACCTACGAGATGAGACCTTTTACACAGATAAGACAGTAGCCTATGAAATGCCCAAACTCTATTCTTATGATATCGACGATGCCTTGGACTTTGAAGTCGTTGAGACCTTGCTGCAACATCACCACCTAGGAGAATCAAAGAGATGAAACACCTCATCATTGCCACAACGCCCTTGCAGGCCAAGATTGCCCAGCATATCAAGGGACTCTATCCTAATCAGGACTTTGTCAGCCTTTATGTCAGTCCTGTCAAAAATGCCCGTCAGGAGCATTATGCAAAGGATTTTGACCATGTTCATTATCCTCAGACGACAGAGGACTTGGCTCAGATTTGTCAGGAGCTTGCCGGCGACTATGACACCATCTTTTATGCTAGCTTTGACAATAGCTTGATTCTGGACTTGGTTGCTAGTTCGACCTATCAACACCTCATGAGTTTCGATGATGGTTATGCGGATATTTATCCCTTGGGTATGTATGCCCTCCCTCTTCAGCCCAGTCAGGTGGGCTCTTTAGGCTTAACCAGAGATGACTTGATTAAGCGGACGGAAAAGCACTTTACTCTCTATCGCAGCGACTACCATGTCGTAGCTAGAGAAAAGCTGGTTTATCTGGAGCATTTTTTTGACCTGCCACAAGCACCCGTCTCAAATGGTAAGACAGTCAAGGTCCTGTTGGGGCAAAAGTTCTCTGAAGAGGACGATCAAATCTCCATCCGCTTTATCAGCACCTATGCCAAGGCCTTGGCCATTGACCTCTATCTACCCCATCCCAAGGAAACCTTCACTATCCCTGATGTGACCTACTTGGAGACGGAGCTGATCTTTGAAGATGTCCTAGCCCAACTCTTTCAAGAATACGAGTTCGTTCATGTCTATCATTTTACTTCATCAGTCAGCCTCCATTTGAAAGACCTGCCCCATGTGACCATCACAGGTATTTCTCTCCCCTACTATGAGGACCGTCAAAAAGAATTGCGACGATTAGGTTGTCAATTTGAAAGGGTTTCACTTGGCTGGTAGCATAAATATATATATTAGGAAATGTAAATCCATGCACTAGCTTGGATTTTTTATTGGGGTATTAAGTAGATGTTAGGTATATTGATAGAATCTAGTAAAAGTATGATTCATATGATATAATTCAGATTAGTAAATCTTTCTGACAAACAAGTACAGATAAATGAGTCGCGAAGGTTACCGTATATGATAGGAGATTGTTATGACTAAAATGGTTACAATACATCCAGGGCTCTGGCAAAGAGAGGTTAGAAAATATGGCTTTGAATCATCCCAATTGTCTAGAAAGAAAATTGCAGATTATTTAGGTTGGGGACATCTATATATTTTAACCCATCCTCAAGTTCGACCCGATTGGAAGGCTGGCTATGAACAAATAGGCTTCCAAAGGGATGAATTAGTGAGTGTAAGCCATTATCAATCAGATATTGGTCATGATGAATTAAGTATTCGTCCTTCCGATATCATTGATAGGTATCCTAATGGAAAAATGACTGTGATTAATGGATTTGTGGCTAGCATTGAATTAGAAGAAGAAACCCTATATTTTACTTCTGGATTATATTTAAAGAAAAATAAAAAAGAAGAACTGGAATGGTTAAATCGAGATGGTTCGACAGCGATGCGGGCACGGTACTATAAGCCAAGAGAAGAACCAAGCCCCATTTATATGATGGAGGACAATTATTTATATTATAAAGATGGAGAGTGGTTAACCTACGAAGACTTATTGATTCAGGTATTAATCAGTCTTACAGATAAGAAAGACATCTTAATTCGAGATCAACATAACGTGGTGACTCCCAAATTATGGCGCTTTGTAGAAAATACAAACCGTCTCTATTGGGAATATATCCATGACAATGTATTGCTAAATCCAGCTCATAATCTAAGAAGAAAAACTAGATATTTAGTAGCTTCAGAAGTATTAACATCAATCTTGCAAGATTTAGGGTATCACGCACAATTTATGCCACCGATTTTTGCACCTCAAGTTTCCTCAGCAGTATTACAAAGAAGAAAGCCTAGTTCCTATTGTTATGTAGGGAATATGAGTAAGGTAAAAAGGGTAGAATGGATTATAGAAGCCTTTAGGAAGTTAGAACAAGAAGGCCTACCTGTAGAAGTATTCTTATATGGTGGAGATATTGAAAAATTGAAGAAAGAGTATCCGACTTTGCCATCTACCATTCATGTTGTTGGATATGTAGATGAGGTACCTTATTGGGAACATGATGGCTATATTTCAACTTCCCAAAAGGAATTATTTGCCAATGCCTGTGTTGAAGCTATGAGTTTTGGATTGATTCCCTTGCTTTCTAATGTTGAAATTGCTCATCAATATTATGCATCTAAGAACTCAGATATTTGCTTATATGATACACCAGAGGAGTTAGCGCATCTTATCAAGTGTTTATATGAGACTGATAAAGAAATCGAGCTAGAAAATACAAGTAAGTTTGTGAATCGATATTCAAAAGAACAAGTTTCTAAGAGATATTTATCACTCATGAACGCCTAAAAATGAAATAGATAATGAGATTTTATTGGATATCTTATTATCTATTTTTTTTAATTTCCTTTATGTATAATTGTTTGATAAAGGAAACTGAGAGTGATATACTAGTATAGTTAGTATAATTTTTTATAATGAGTAGAAAGAAATAAAAGGGAAAAGACCTTATGAAAAAAGATACAATTCAAAAATATTCATTACGTAAATATAAAGGAATTGGTGCAGCGTCTGTTTTATTAGGGATGATGGTTGTTGGAGCTAGTCCGGTATTGGCTGAAGAAACTACAAATACAGCTAATGAAACTACAGTAACACCTGCAAAAGATAATGTGGAAATGGAAACGTTGAGTAATGGTACTGGTAGCTATACAATGCCAAAAATGCATGTGTTTGATGGTTTGAATTATCATGCAACGGGGACAGAAGATGGATATGAAAGAAATCATCGCGAGAATGAAGGTAGAGCCAAATATAATTTAGACAGAGTTGAAAAGGAAACTATAAAAAAACAAGGAGAAGATAACTTTAAGGATTCAAAAATTTCTTATGTCACAAAAGAAGGCGAAGTGCTGAAAGAAGAATCTGATGTAGAAATTCCTGTTGGTGATAAACACCTTTCTAGTACTACTATGGATTATAAAATTCGTGGACTTTTTGGCAAACGTTATGAAGGAAATGTAGCAAATTTAACTAATGATGTTTTAAGTAAAATCAAAGAAGCTGATAAAGTTTTAGAAAAGAACGGAGAAAAATATCATAAGATTGATACAGAAGTAGATAAACATGAGGGGACTACTAAGGAAACAACTTTCAATGATATTACAGTACATGCAAATCCTGGAAACTTGCATAATGAAGATGGAAGTATTCGCTATAACAATATTAAAGAAGGTAGTCGAGTTTGGTTAGTTTCTGAAACTGATGAAGGAAAATATGGGAAGTATGTTTTAGCCACAAAACCAACTACAGCCAATGATTCTTGGGCTGTTGAAACATTTAAACAAGGTGAAAATGATGCTAAAGATTTTACAAAAGAAAATATAACAACTGATGGTGGAATTAAGGAAGGAGATACTATATTAGTTGTTGAAAAAAATGAGGTAGCATTAAAAGAATCTGTTTCTACAGCAACGGAACAAGAAGCGTATACGGCGGGTGCATTTTTTAATGAGAAAGCATTAGAGGAAGGCTTAAATAATCTTTTAGATGAGAGATTAAGAGATTTAAAAGACGAAGATGTCACTAACTCTGAAAAAGAAAAGACATGGGAAGAAATCTATAAGGTTACATTAACAAATAAAAATGCAGTAGATAATAAGAATCGTCCTACTTATTCTGTACATCAGGAGTTTAATGGTTATATAAGAGAAAACGGAAAGTTTGTAAAATATAACGATGTGACAGAATATATAACTAAGCTAAAAGAAATGTTTGGCGAAAAAGAAATTACAGTAGGATGGAAAAATTCTCGAGATAAAGTAGAACCAAAATTTGTTGGAAATATTGAAGAGTTTAAAGACACTGCTAACTACGAGAGTGAAAAAGCAAATGTCACGAAGTTTAAAGAGGCTCATAAAGCAATTCAGTATGTCGACCAAGTTCCAACAAATGCAAATTTTGTAAAAAATGTGTTTGAAGTAAATGTAGATTTTAAACTAGGAGATAAGAGTACAGATTCTTATTATCCTAGTGAAGATGATGATTCTAATCAACCAGAAAAAACTTATTTAGCTTATAGATTTGGCTATTTTGGTTCGAAATATTATAGTGAAGATACTAGATATCAATATGGATTAGGCCAATTATATAAAGAATATGAAAAAGATGGAGTTCGATATAGAATTGCCGCACCTACGAAATATGAACAACATGCGTCAATATCTGAGCCTATTTATAGTGAAATTCATTATTACGACTTATACCAACCAACCCGTGCTTACCATATTAGTGATCAACTAACTAATGTTAAAAACATCTACGCTAAGGAAGAAACAGAAACTACTGAGAGTAAAGGTAGTGTCATTGTTAAGTATGAATTAGCGGATGGAACTTCTATTAAAGAAAGTACAGATGTTGTTAAAGATGCAGTGATATCTTCTACAGAAACTAAATATTACTTAAATAAGGATAATCAAAAAGTAGTAGTAGGAACACCAACGACAACAAACAAAGAGGTTTCATATGATGCTACAACGGTAAAACTACAAGAAATCACCAAAGATGGTAAAAAATATAAACTAGTAGGACTGAAAACAGGCTCTCCTACAGAAACAGGGAAAGTTGTTTCAGGAACTACTGAAATTACCTATGTCTATAAACTAGCAACTGGTGGAAATGTATTTGAGAAATACATGTTAGAAGGGACAACTACTGAAATAGCAGCAGGAAAACTACTAACACAAGATGCTTCTATAGGAGATGAATATACGTCTACTGCTCCTAAAGTGGGAACAATACTTCAAAAAGATGGTAAGTCTTATTTTTACAAAGGACATCGTGCTACATCAGCGCCTGAAATAGGTACAGTTGATGAAAATGAAAAAACAGTTATTTATGACTTTTTAGAATACTTTAGTGAAAAAGGTGAACCAGAAGTACAACCAGCATTACCTGTAGACTCATTATTGATTACTCGTCATATTATTATTGGATCAAATGAAGAACTTGTTCCAATTCAAATTGGTAAATTGGCTCCTAAATCTGATATCATTTCGAAAAATGGTAAGAAATATCGATATACAATGACCCATGAAAAAGATGGCATTGTTACCCATTTGTATACTGAGTTAATAGGTGATGATGTAACGAAACCACAGAATCAAGAATACCTTCAGTCAAATTCTGTTAAGATTGATGAACCTACAAAACAAGAAGGTTCTCATCAAGATGAAGCGGTTACCCAAGAAGAGGACAAGTCATCTCATGGGGAACATTCAGAATATGGGAAAGAGTTACCTCAAACAGGACAAGCAGAGCTTCCAAACACTGGTACAGCAGACAATGCTAGCCTTGCAGCGCTTGGACTTTTAGGTGTCTTGAGCGGATTTGGACTTGTTGCTCGCAAGAAAAAAGAAGACTAATTCTAATTAGATTTTCTGACAAGAATAAGGAGTAGGATATCATATCCGCTCCTTTTCTGTTGAGGTTGAGATGAGAGTCATCTTAGAGCTGGTTAAAATTTTTCAATGGTTTGATTAAATTCTCTGTAGATTTTCTCGTTCTAATCCCATATAGACAAGATTACAGAATCATAATCTATAAGTTGTTTGGCTTGACTTTCTTGGTGGGAATTATATAATAGATGTAATAAAATTGATTACAATAGAGAAAGAGGACCATTTATGACCTATGAATACAAGAGCCACATTTATTTGGCAGAGGCAGTTTTAAATGTGAAGGACTTAGAGAGTCAAACAGCCTTTTATCAGCAGATTATTGGTTTAGAAATCTTATCTCAGACTGAGACAGAGGCTATTCTGGGACTTGGTGGAAAAGCCTTGGTACACTTGATTCAAGTACAAGAGAGCGGAGAAGTAAGGGAACATTATGGTCTTTACCATCTGGCTATTCTTTTACCGACACGAAAGGCTTTGGCTGATGTCTTGAAACACTTGACAGATTTACAGATTCCTCTTGTTGGCGGTGCAGATCACGGTTACAGTGAGGCTCTTTACTTGGAGGATTTGGAGGGGAATGGCATCGAGCTCTATCGAGATAAGCCGGTTTCCACATGGGATATTCGAGAAGACGGTCGTATTATAGGGGTCACTGAGCCCCTTGCGACGCAGAATATCTATGAGTTGGGGGACAGAGTAGAGCCTTTCATTCTTGCCGAGGGTACGAGAATGGGGCATATTCATCTGTCCGTCAAGGATAGTCGAAAGTCCAGCCAGTTTTATCAAAAGGTGTTAGGACTAGAGGATAAATTCAGTGTACCTAGTGCTAGTTGGATTGCAGATGGAGACTACCATCATCATTTAGCAGTCAATGAATGGGGAGGAAAAGGTCTGGCTCCGCGTAAGCAAGACTTGCCAGGTTTGGCCTACTATGTCATTGAAGTCGCTCGTAAAGAAGAGCTGTTAGCGATTGCGCAACGAGCACAAGAAGTTAATGCACCAATCAAGTGGCTGACATCTAGCCAGTTGGAAATCACAGACCCAGATGGAATCGTGACCCGTATTCGTTTAGTGAGATAGATAGTATATGATGAAAATCAGAGCATAAACTGTAGAAAGTACCCCTTATCCTAGTCAGACACGTAGAAAATTTGATATGATAGTAGGGAACAAGGAGAAGAATACAATGACCAGTGAATACCAGAAAATGATAGCGGGAGAGGTTTACCGTCCATCGGACCCAGAATTGAGGGCCTTGGCTCAGGCTTCTCGCCAAAAACAGTCTGCCTTTAACAAGGAAGAAGATCCCTTAAAGGGAGCCGAAATCATCAAGGCTTGGTTTGGGTCAACCGGACAAAATCTTTATGTTAATCCACGCCTGGTGGTCGATTATGGAGTCAATATCCATATAGGGAAAAATTTTTATTCTAATTGGAACTTGACCATGCTGGATGTTTGTCCAATTCGCATCGGGGACAATGCTATGATTGGTCCCAACTGTCAGTTCTTGACTCCCCTCCATCCATTGGACCCGCAGGAACGTAATTCAGGTGTGGAATACGGAAAGCCCATTACCATCGGTGACAATTTCTGGGCTGGAGGTGGCGTCATTGTCCTTCCTGGAGTGACACTTGGAAATAATGTCGTTGCTGGAGCAGGGGCTGTAATCACTAAGTCATTTGGCGACAATGTTGTCCTAGCTGGTAATCCTGCACGCGTGATGAAGGAGATACCTGTGAAATAAAGAGATTGGTAAAAAAGTTTTTAAGATAAGAAAAAAGCATCATATCAACGTTTTTTAAACATTTGATATGATGTCTTTTATCATAAATCAGATTGACTTTTTCTTCTTACTATTGAGTGTTTACCTGGATTCTTTTTAGATTTTACGCAAGAAGTTCTATAAATTCTTTCTCTTCTTGGCATTCTTGGTCAGGGAAACCTGGTAAGTATCCTGTTCTTTAGTGAGATAATTGATGATTTGAAAATCGTCTGTTTGAGCCTTGAAATCCATTTCATAGACAGTGGTGACTTGTTCTCCATCATTGCTAGTATCAATCGAGATGAGGTCTAACTCAGTACAGAATTGTGATAGTCCAGATTGGATAGTTTGAAGTTGATTTTCTTGGTTCGCAATTGTGATGGTCAATAGCCTGCGACGTTGGTGATTGCTCTTGCTTTGTTGCTTCTCTAAAAGAAGCCATACCGCTAAGATAAAGACAGTGAAGAGAATAGCTAGAGCTAGGTAGCCTGTCCCTGCTGCTAGCCCGATAATCATGGCAAGGAAGATAGCAATTAGTTCCCGTGAACCACTGGTAGCTGAACGAAAACGAATGAGGCTAAAAGTTCCTGCAACGGCGATAGAGGTTCCTAGGCTGCCATTTACCAGAAAGATGACCAAGGTCATCAAGCAGGGGAGTAGGGTCAAACTGACAGCGAATTCTCGTGTATAGAGAGTACGGTGTTTGTAAGCCCAGGTCAGCGCCAAACCTAAAATCAGGCTGACCAAGAGAGCCAGAAAGAGCTGGATAGGATTTGCAGTGGCAGTTGTGTCGTTGAAGATAGAATTAAAAAGATTAGACATAAGTAGTACCTACACTTTCTGTGCTTGGTCGTGGGCTATAGTCCAGCCCTTGAGACTTGTGGTAGGCGCAGCTGTATTTTGAAAATTTCTGCTCTACCAGTCCATATTGGTCGAGAATATCTTGTAGCCATTGGGGTTTTCTACCTGGAGCTTTAATTTCCATGATGACAATGTCCTCGTTTAGTAGAGGGAAACCGTCCTTTCCTGAGAATAAACTGACATTATCATCACGATAGGTTAGATTTTGGTCAATGGTGATACGAATTTTATTGTAGGGAAATTCGCTAATCTCTTTCTTTTCCTTGAGAGAAAAACGGTCGTAGTAAATATACATACGAGGGATAATTGCTTGCTGATATTCCTCTTGGAGTTGCTGAATTTTTTCAATCATCATTCGGTCCTTGATACTGCTATCCAGCTGTCCCTTGGTCATAAACTGGGTGATAGACTGGGGAGTCGATAAGAGACGATGTTTTCGTCCGACACCAGCTCTGTCCTTAGATTTGATTTCTAAAAATACCTGACTATCAGGCTGGACTTGACTGAGATAGGTTCGCATCCGAATCTTTTCTTTACGCTTAGTACCTTGGCCATCCTCCTGAATCATATCAAATTGCTCTGTATCAAAGTAGATGTTGGAAATGGTCGAAGTTGGATAATCATCCTCGACGAGGTATATTTTTAAGTCCTCTATTAAATTAGCCAAGTCAGCTTTGGCAACGACATATTTGGTTTCAATTCGTTTAAAGCTTGTTTCAATTGGTTTCATAAATCCTGTCTCCTTTATCAAACTATTTCAGTACACTATCTTATTAGCAGATAGGTGTGTCTGGGCAAGTTGAACTTGCTTGTAATTAGTCTATGGAATTTTCCTAAAACTTTTGTTAAAGATAACTTAATTGAAACTGAACTTAAGAAAACTTTCAGAAAAAGTTTAGATTTTTTTCAGACTTACCCTGTAAACTAAGGTCAAGCTAAAGGAAGGCGAGGAAAAAAGTATGAAATCAAAAAAATGGACTCTAATCTTAACCAGTTTAACAGCTTTGACCTTGATGACAGCTTGTGGGCAGTCAACGACCAAGTCAAGTACGACTGCAGCGGCAGATACTACTGCCATCACAACTTCAGCTACAAACAGTCAATCTTCTTATTTTACAGAAAAGGACTATGATACTTCTTATGATGAAAGTACAGCTTCTAAGATTGAGTTATCTGGCTCATCAGCAAACGTCTCTGGAGATGGGGTGACAGTATCTGGTTCAACAGTGACCATCACAAAATCTGGGACCTATGTGATTTCAGGCCAGTCTGACGGAGTGCAGATCAAGGTCGAGGCAGATAAGTCGGCAGATGTTCATCTTGTCTTAAAAGGTGCGACAATGACCAATAGCAATGCAGCAATTTCTGCGAAATCAGCCGGTCATGTCTACCTGACTCTGGCAGAGGGAACCACCAATAGTCTCTCAGACTCAAGCTCTAACAGTGATGAAAAGGCAAATGCGGCTCTCTTTTCTAAGGTTGATTTGACCATCAATGGCTCAGGAACTTTCAATGTAGATGGCAAGAAAAGCAATGCCATCAAGGCAAATGACACCCTCCATATCACGGGTGGAACCTTTAACATCACATCAGTTGGCGATGCCTTTAATATCAATGATGAACTCAACATCACTGGTACGACTATGACCATCGATGCCAAGGAAGATGGTGTTAAAGTTGATAATGATGACGATATGACTGTCGGCAATATGTATTTGGCGAACAATACCATAACAGTCACAGCAGGGGATGACGGCATTCACGCTTCTGGCAACCTAGTGATTGATAGCGGTACTTACACAGTCAAGAATTCGACTGAAGGAATTGAAGGAAAAGGCATTACGATTAATGGTGGCGATATCAATGTCTACTCGACAGATGATGGTGTGAATGCAGCTAATAAAAATGCCCAGCAAAGTGATATTTACTTTACCATGACAGGTGGTAATCTAACTGTAGAAGTTGGTCAAGGGGACACAGACCCAATCGACTCAAACGGAAATATCACGGTTACAGGTGGAACTATTAAATTAATAGGACAATCAGGCTTTGACTTTGATGGAACAGCAACTTACACAGGTGGGGATATTTACATTAACGGCGAAAAACAAACTGATATTGTCAATTCTATGCCTGGAGGCGGTGGACCAAATGGAGGACCTCAAGGAAATGGAGGTTCTGGCGGTCCAGCCCCTGGTGGACAAGGATAAACAAAAAAGGATAGCATTCAATTAGAATGGCTATCTTTTTATATGGGTAATAGATTGATATATTACGAGTGATTTTACAATTGTAGCTTTCAAGAGCTAAATTGTTCAGTCATCCGTTTTTGTTTACTTAAATTTCTTGAATTTTAAGAAGGTATTGAGTAGTTTTCCCTTAAATGTTTTGTTTTGGTAGGCGATTGTGAGGGAATTGAAAAATTCAACTGCTAGGTGTTCTTGGTGACCGAGCTCCATCTAGCTTGGGGTTGCTTCTGGGGAAAAGACGCCTAATTTGATACGGAGTCCACCTTTTTTCATCTTGAACTGATGCATACCATACATCTTGATATCAAGGCTTGGATCGGACATGAGAGTAGCAGTATCACCTGCCATAGAAATTTTTGTATCGGCATCCGGAACGACTGTTTTTTCAACATCTAGACTGATAAAGATTTTTTGATAAGTTGGTTGACCGTACTCTCCAATCAACTCCTCACTTCCTGTCCACCGTGAACTCCAGCAAATACAAAATGTTCAGGGTGAATTTTAAAAGGAAGTGCTTGGTCACCCATTTTATTTAGTCCTTGGTTGAAGGCGAAGAAATCTCTCAAAGTAAATCCATCCACGTAAGCAGCTTGTAGGTTACGTCCCTTAACCGAATTCTTAGAAATGCCATGCCGCATTTGGTTTGATTCTGCTAGACGGTCAGCGTAGAGTTCGAGGATTTTTTGACTTCCAAGGGCTAATTTGGTTTCAATTAGGTCTTGAAAATTTCTTAGTCTGTTTCATATAAAAATGAGTAAAATGAATTCCCATTACCAAGGTCATTAGAGTTGCGATAGCAATGACGATGGTTGGATTAGCCGAGAAAAGTAGAGGGGAAATAGGCCTTTAAAAAGTGGACAGAAAAGACCATTTCGGAGTATAGAGAGGAAGTTCAAAAACATTTTTAGAAATAAGACATGTGCATTATAAACATCAGATACGAATCTGGTGCTTTATTTTTTAAAGAATTTCAACTTTTTTCTTGACAAGTGAGTAAACACTCACTATAATAGGTCTATATTCAGTAAGTGAGTAAACACTCACCTAGGAGGAAGCATATGAAAAAATTGCTACATTTACAAGATTTGGATAAGTCTTTTTGTCGTCAAATGGTTTTGAATCATGTCAGCTTTGAATTGCAGCCGGGAGAAATTATAGGCTTAATAGGTCCGTCTGGTGCTGGTAAATCGACTATGATTAAGACTATGTTAGGGATGGAAAAAGCTGATGGAGGGGTTGCTTTGGTATTGGATCATACTATGCCCAATCGTCATATTTTAGTAGATATTGGTTATATGGCCCAGTCAGATGCCTTATATGAGGCTTTGTCAGGTCAAGAAAATCTGGAATTTTTTGGTCAGCTAAAAGGGCTATCCAAAAGAGATCTGACAGCTGAAATTGCCCATGTGGCTCAAGTTGTGGATCTGACAGAGCATTTGAATAAAACGGTATCCGGTTATTCTGGAGGAATGAAGCGACGCTTGTCTTTAGCCATCGCGCTTCTGGGGAATCCTCAGCTCTTGATTTTGGACGAACCGACAGTTGGAATCGACCCTTCTCTTCGGAAGAAAATCTGGAAAGAATTATTCGCGCTTAGAGACAATGGGGTTGGGATATTAGTTACTACCCATGTTATGGATGAAGCAGAGTTAACGGATAAGGTCGGCTTATTATTAGGTGGAAAAATCATTGCTTTTGATACACCGCAACACTTAAAAGAAAGTTATCAAGTTTCAAGTATTGAAGAAGTATTTTTGAAAGCAGAAGGAGAGTAAGATGAGAACCATTGCTATTGCTAAAAAAGTTATCAAAGAATTGCTTCGTGACAAACGAACCTTGGCTATGATGTTTGTAGCGCCGGTATTTATTATGTGGCTGATGAACCTCATGTTTTCAGCTAGTACAACCGTGAATGTCAAGTTAGCGACACAAGATCTACCAACTGGTTTGATAACGAAAATGGATGAGCTTGATCATGTGGACATCGAGACTTATCAAGACTTAGATCAGGCCAAAGAAGCGCTAGCAAATGAAAAAGTCGATGCTGTGATTTCTTATAAAGACGGTGAGTATCAGGTCGACTACGCAAATACAGATGCCTCCAAGACATCTATGATACGACAAGTGTTACGAACAAGTATCGCCAGTGAAGGCACCGATCAGTTACTATCTCGTATCAAACAAGCTCTTCCACAATTGAAATTAGATGCAAAGGCGCCTGAAATCAAAGAATCTTACCAATATGGAGATAAAAATACTGGATTCTTTGCACGTATGATTCCAATTTTAATTGGCTTTGTGGTCTTCTTCTTTGTCTTTTTGATTTCTGGTATGGCACTTTTGAAAGAGCGCACAAGTGGAACCTTGGATCGCTTGTTAGCAACCCCAGTGAAACGTTCTGAAATTGTCTATGGCTATATGTTGTCTTACGGTATTATTGCGATTTTTCAAACGGCAGTTGTCGTCTTAGCAGCAATTTGGCTACTAGATGTAGAAGTTGTAGGAAATATTTTAAATGTTATAATAGTTAATGTGGTACTGGCTCTTGTAGCACTAGCTTTTGGAATTCTCTTGTCTACTCTAGCAAAATCAGAATTCCAAATGATGCAATTTATTCCTCTCGTGATTATGCCTCAACTCTTTTTCTCAGGGATTATTCCATTGTCATCCATGGGAGCATGGGCTCCAACTGTGGGGAAATTTTTGCCATTAACCTATTCTGGTGATGCAATAAGCCATATTATTCTTTACGGACACAATCTTGGTGATATTTTGCCAAATCTTGGTGTTTTAATGATTTTCTTGATCATTTTAACAATTCTCAATATTGTTGGATTGCGTCGTTATCGTAAAGTTTAGAAATCAACATAAATAATGCTAAAAAGGTGTGAAGATTAGATGGATAAGACTGTTTTTGAATCGTTTGAAGATTACTTAGAAGAAGCGAATTACCCTCAAGGAAAGAAAAAAATCATGCAGGCAGCAGTGGATCTCATATCAACTAGGAGTTACCATGGGACCTCAACTCTTCACATAGCTGAGCGTGCTGGACTAAGCCAGGCAACTTTGTTTAAGTATTTTAAGACGAAGGATGATCTACTGACGGCTATTTTACATCCTGTAGTCCCAGGCATTTTCGGTAGTTTTGTTGAGGAACTCTTAGCTTTTGAAACGACAGAAGAGAGGGTTCGTTATCTCGTCCACGATCGTATGAGCTATCTCAAAAAAAATCGTGCTTTGATGAAAATCATTCTGCAGGAGAGTTTTTCAAATAAGAAACTAAAAAATGAACAGATTTTTATCTGGAATGCTATTCAAGATAAACTTCGAGTGCTTCATAAAGAATTGCTAGCAGATCCACGTGTAAATCCAGAGTTAACGATTCCTCAAATGGTTCGTATTTGTGTTGGTCCATTGTTGGCTTACTTCGCTCAACTTTATATCGTTAGCGACAACGGAGAAATAAAGGAAGAGGACCTAGACTTATTAGAAAAACAGATTTTAGGTGGTTTGTGGAAATAAGGGAGTTCTAGAAGAGCTAAGATTTATTTACTTGACTTTCAAACAAGCTAAAAAAGACATGTTCTGCTTATTTCAGATTCATGTCTTTTTTGTTGTTGGATTTTGTATTCTTCATAAGTCCTCAATCGCTTTGCCAAAACAGAAACCGACTTCTCCAGCGGTGCAACGATTTCTCAAGTGTATGGAAGAGGAGATTTCTGGATTGCTAAAGAGAATTCCTTGACACTCTGCCAGCTTTTGATACAATAGTACAAAATCAGAGGAGGTGGGTTATGATTCAGAAACATGCGATTCCCATTTTAGAGTTTGATGACAATCCTCAGGCGGTTATCATGCCCAATCACGAGGGGCTGGACTTGCACTTGCCCAAGAAGTGTGTCTATGCTTTTTTAGGTGAGGAGATTGACCGCTATGCGAGGGAAGTAGGGGCGGACTGTGTCGGCGAATTCGTTTCTGCCACCAAGACATACCCAGTATACGTCATCAACTACAAAGGCGAGGAAATCTGTCTGGCTCAGGCTCCTGTCGGTTCAGCTCCAGCAGCCCAGTTTATGGATTGGTTGATTGGCTATGGTGTAGAGAAGATTATTTCTACAGGTACCTGTGGTGTGTTGGCTGATATAGAGGAAAATGCCTTTCTAGTCCCTGTTCACGCTCTGCGAGATGAAGGAGCTAGTTATCACTATGTGGCGCCTTCTCGTTATATGGAAATTCAGGAAGAGGCTATTGCTGCTATTGAGAGAGTGTTGGATGATAGAGAGATTCCTTATGAAGAAGTCATGACCTGGACGACAGATGGTTTTTACCGAGAAACGGCTGAAAAGGTGGCTTATCGCAAGGAAGAAGGCTGTGCTGTTGTGGAGATGGAGTGTTCTGCGCTTGCAGCAGTAGCCCAACTGCGTGGGGCTCTCTGGGGAGAATTGTTGTTCACAGCTGATTCTTTAGCAGACTTGGACCAGTACGATAGTCGTGACTGGGGTTCAGAAGCTTTCGAGAAGGCCTTGGAACTCTGCCTTGAGATTGCCTTTCAGATCTAGCTACTCTTCTTCTTTTTATGGTACAATGGATGTATGTTATTCAAATTATTTGTGAAAAAACTTGAAAGGGTCTTTGGCGGACTTTCGCCTGCTCGTCGCATTTTTTTAAGTTTCGCTGGAGTTATTTTTATAGGTTCTCTTCTTTTGAGTTTGCCTTTTGTTCAGGCAAGTGGTTCTCAGGCCACTTATTTTGACCATCTTTTTACGACGGTGTCCATGGTCTGTGTGACTGGCCTTTTTACGCAACCAGTGGCTACTACCTATAATGTCTGGGGGCAGTTGATCTGTATGCTCTTGATACAGATCGGTGGTCTGGGACTCATGACTTTTATCGGGGTCTTTTATATTCAGGGGAAGCAAAAGCTCAGTCTTCGCAGTCGTGAAACCATTCAGGAGAGCTTCAGTTACGGGGAGGCTCGGTCGCTGAAGGCCTTTATGCGCTCCATCTTTTTGACGACTTTTCTAGTGGAGGGCTTGGGTGCCTTTCTACTAAGTTTCCGTTTTATTCCTGAGTTCGGCTGGGGACGAGGCATTTTCACCTCTATCTTTTTAGCCATTTCAGCCTTTTGTAATGCTGGTTTTGATAATTTCGGCAGTAGCAGTTTAGTGGCTTTTCAGACGGATCCCTTAATCAATCTGGTTATTGCTGGCTTGATTATCACAGGTGGTCTTGGCTTTATGGTCTGGTTTGACTTGGCAACCCAGTTTGACAAGAAGAAAAAACGCCGTCTGCGTTTCCACACCAAACTAGTCCTCTTCTTGACTGCAGGGATTTTGCTGTTTGGGACAGTATCCACACTCTTTACGGAGTGGCACAATCCAGGAACCATTGGCAATCTCAGTGTGCCAGAGAAAGTGCTGGTCAGCTTTTTCCAAACCGTCAGCATGAGAACGGCCGGTTTTGCTTCTATTGATTACACCCAAGCTCGGCCTGTGACCTTGTTTATTTATATCCTACAGATGTTTCTGGGTGGAGCGCCTGGAGGGACGGCTGGGGGGCTTAAGATTACGACTTTCTTTGTCTTGTTGGTTTTTGCGCGTAGTGAATTGCTGGGTTTACCTCATGCCAATGTTGCGCAGAGAACTATTGAGGCTCGAACAGTCCAAAAATCCTTTAGTGTCTTCATTATCTTTTTGATGACCTTCTTGTTAGGCTTGATGTTGTTGGGAATTACGGCAGAAGGAACACCGCGATTTATCTACCTCATGTTTGAGACCATTTCAGCCCTTGCGACAGTTGGGGTAACGGCAAATCTGACGCCAGAATTGGGCAAGTTGGCTCTCAGCATTGTCATGGTGCTCATGTTTATTGGCCGTATCGGTCCCTTGACCTTGCTGGTTAGTCTAGCGGATTACCAGCCGGATAAGAAAGATTTGATTCAGTATATGAAAGCAGATATTAGCATTGGATAAGAAAGGAAGAATGATGTCAGATCGTACGATTGGAATTTTAGGTTTGGGGATTTTCGGGAGTAGTGTCCTGATGGCCCTTGCCAAGCAAGATATGAATATCATTGCCATTGACGACCACGCCGAGCGAATCAATCAATTTGAGCCAGTATTGGCGCGTGGAGTTGTGGGCGATATCACAGACGAGGAACTCCTCAGAACTGCAGGAATTGATACCTGTGATACGGTTGTAGTGGCAACAGGGGAAAATCTGGAGTCGAGTGTGCTTGCAGTTATGCATTGTAAGAGTCTAGGGGTACCAAGGGTTATTGCCAAGGTCAAAAGCCAGACAGCCAAGAAGGTGCTAGAAAAAATCGGTGCTGACTCGGTGATTTCACCTGAGTATGAAATGGGGCAGTCTCTAGCGCAGACCATTCTCTTTCATAACAATGTTGATGTCTTTCAGCTGGATAAAAATGTGTCTATTGTGGAGATGAAAATTCCGAGTGTTTGGGCAGGTCAAAGCCTGAGCCAGCTGGATCTACGTGGCAAATACAATCTCAATGTCCTAGGATTTCGTGAACAAGAAAATTCACCACTGGATGTCCAGTTTGGACCTACTGACCTCTTGAAGGCAGATGCCTATATCTTGGCGGTTATTAACAACCAGTATCTAGATGACTTGGTAGAATTAAATTCGTAAGGAGGGAGCACCCCTCTTTTTTGATGTTCAAAATAGCAAATAGAGATAGTAACCCTTGTATTCTAGTAAAAGTCCTTCAGAAGCTGGACTTTATGGTAGAATAGAAAGAAGTGACAAGAGAGTAATACTCTTCGAAAATCTCTTCAAACCACGTCAACGTCGCCTTGCCGTAGGTATAGGTAACTGACTTCGTCAGTCTTATTCACAACCTCAAAACCGTGTTTTGAGCTGACTTCGTCAGTTCTATCTGCAACCTCAAAGCAGTGCTTTGAGCAACCTGCGGCTAGTTTCCTAGTTTGCTCTTTGATTTTCATTGAGTATAAGAAAAAATCAGTCCCCTAAAGGAGTAGATTATGAAGTTATTGTCTATCGCCATTCCTAGCTATAATGCCGCAGCCTATCTTCATTACTGTGTGGAGTCGCTAGTGATTGGTGGTGAGCAAGTTGAGATTTTGATTATTAATGATGGGTCTCAGGACCAGACTCAGGAAATCGCTGAGCGTTTAGCCAGCAAGTATCCTAACATCGTGAGAGCCATCTATCAGAAAAATAAGGGCCATGGGGGTGCCGTCAATTGCGGCTTAGCGGAGGCTTCTGGTCGTTATTTTAAAGTAGTTGATAGTGATGACTGGGTAGATCCTCGTGCCTATTTAAAAATTCTTGAAACCTTGCAGGAACTAGAGAGTGAGGGGCAGGAAGTTGATGCCTTTGTGACTAATTTTGTATATGAAAAGGAAGGTCAGTCTCGTAAGAAGAGTATGAGTTACGAGTCAGTCTTGCCTGTCCAGAAGATTTTTGGCTGGGATCAGATTGGAAATTTCTCAAAAGGCCAGTATATCATGATGCACTCGCTGATTTACCGGACAGATTTGTTGCGAACGAGCCAGTTCCAATTGCCTGAGCATACCTTTTATGTCGATAATCTCTTTGTCTTTACCCCCCTTCAGCAGGTCAAGACCATGTACTATCTGCCTGTCGATTTCTATCGTTATTTGATTGGGCGTGAGGACCAGTCAGTCAATGAGCAAGTGATGATTAAGCGCATTGACCAGCAACTCAAGGTCAATCGACTCTTGGTAGACCAGCTTGATTTATCTAAAGTAAGCCACCCCAAAATGCGAGAGTATCTGCTGAATCATATTGAAATCACGACGGTGATTTCCAGTGCCTTGCTCAACCGAGCAGGCACAGCAGAGCATCTTGCCAAAAAACGGGAGCTGTGGACCTATATTCAGCAGGAAAATCCAGAGGTCTTTCAGGCCATTCGCAAGACCATGCTCAGCCGTTTGACCAAACATTCAGTCTTGCCAGCTCGCAAACTTTCCAATGTTGTCTATCAAATCACCAAGTCTGTTTATGGATTTAATTAATATAAGTATTTTATAAGAGGGATTTAAGAAAAATTTTAACTTTTTCTTAATCCTTTTTAATTTTAGGAGATTATACTAGAGTCATCAAATAAAGAAAAACTCTAAGGAGAATCCTATGAAATTCAATCCAAATCAAAGATATACTCGTTGGTCTATTCGCCGTCTTAGTGTCGGTGTTGCCTCAGTTGTTGTGGCTAGTGGCTTCTTTATCCTAGTTGGTCAGCCAAGTTCTGTACGTGCCGATGTGGTCAATCCGACCCCTGCCCAAGTCGTGCCAGACGCTGCTTCGGTGAGTGAAAAGAGCGACTTACCAGCAGAGGTTCTCAAGAAAGCAGTTGATGTAGCTCTTCCTTCAGAACAGGTAGACTCAACACCCAAAGCAAGCTTGGATGCTACAAGCTCTCCAGAAAAAGTGAATGTTGCTGATAAAGACCAAGTGGTAGCGCCAAAAGAAGAAGTACAAGCAAAACCAGAATCTAAGAAAGAAACAGAAGATGCGGTTAAATCTGTGGAAAGTCCTGCAGCTACAGTTGCTGGACAAGACCGTGAAGCAAGTGAAGCGCAGCCAGCAACCACTCCAGCTGAAGTCCAAAAAGGTGTGGCCGACAACACTAAAGACACAGTAGATGTTCCAGCTACTTACTTGGACAAAGCGAACTTCCCAGGCCCATTCACAGCTGGTGTCAATCAAGTTATTCCATACGAATTTTTCGCCGGTGACGGTATGTTGACTCGTCTTATCTTGAAGGCCTCAGACAAGGCTCCATGGTCAGACAACGGTTCAGCTAAAAATCCTGCTCTTCCACCAGTAGAGAAATTGGGCAAAGGCCTTTACTTCTATGAAGTAGACTTGGCAGGAACTCAAGGCAAATCTGACAAAGAACTTCTTGACCTCTTAAAACAAAATGGCACTCAAAGTTACAAGGCAACTATCAAGGTATACGGTGCCAAAGATGGCAAGGCAGACTTGAGCAACCTCGTAGCGACTAAGGATTTGGATGTCAACTTGAATGGCTTGACCACCTCAGCTGAAGTGCAAAAAGGCGTAGCCGACAATACCAAAGATACAGTAGATGTCCCAGCTACTTACTTGGATAAAGCGAACTTCCCAGGCCCATTCACAGCTGGTGTCAATCAAGTTATTCCATACGAATTCTTCGCTGGTGACGGTATGTTAACTCGCCTTATCTTGAAAGCATCCGACAAGGCTCCATGGTCAGATAACGGTTCAGCTAAAAATCCCGCTCTCCCACCAGTGGAAAAATTGGGCAAAGGCCTCTACTTCTACGAAGTGGACTTGGCAGGTACCCAAGGTAAATCAGATAAAGAGCTTCTAGACCTCTTGAAACAAAACGGTACTCAAAGTTATAAAGCTACCATCAAAGTTTACGGTGCCAAAGACGGTAAGGCCGATTTGAGCAACCTCGTAGCGACAAAAGATTTGACAGTAAACTTGAATGGCCAACAGTCTCTGATTCCGATGCAGCCAGGTTTCGTCCCATCTTCTAATGGTTCAGCGATGCCTGCTCCAATGATGAATAGTCATCAAGATGCGTCTAAGATGAACGCTCAAATGCCTAGTGCCAATCAAGATGAGATGAAATCTAAAATGCCAGCTGCTAGTCAGGATAAGATGATACCTAACAAAGAGCAGGATAAAACCATGAATGCTAGCCAGCCTATGGCAACACCAAGCATGAAACAAGACCAAGCTCCAGCACCATCAAGCAAAATGTCTGATGAAGGCAAGATGGCGTCTACTAACAAGGTGTCAAGTCCAATGATGGCTGATCAAATGAAAGACCAAAAAGACATGCTTCCATATACTGGTGAAGCCCAAACATCAATGGCTACTATTGGATTCTTTGGACTCGCCTTGGCCGGCCTGCTAGGTGGACTCGGTTTGAAAGCTAAAAAAGAGGAAAATGACTAGTCTAGCTACAGACTTTCTATCTAGGATATGAAAAATCCGGATATCGTTTAGAATGTTCGTAAAGAGATTAAAATAGTGTTATACTATTGTGGTATAGCACTGTTTTTTTCAAAGGAGAGACAGATGGGAAAGACAATTTTACTCGTTGACGACGAGGTAGAAATCACAGATATTCATCAACGCTATCTGGTTCAGGCAGGATATCAGATTTTGGTGGCTCATGATGGAGTAGAGGCCTTAGAAATCTTCAAGCGAAAACCGATTGATTTGATTATTACAGATATCATGATGCCTCGGATGGATGGTTATGACTTGATTAGCGAGGTCCAGTATCAATCTCCAGATCAGCCTTTTCTCTTTATCACGGCTAAGACCAGTGAGCAGGATAAGATTTACGGCCTAAGCTTGGGGGCAGATGACTTTATCGCCAAGCCCTTTAGTCCACGTGAGCTGGTTTTGCGTGTCCACAATATCTTACGTCGCCTTCATCGTGGAGGTGAGACAGAGGTCGTCAGTCTCGGGGATTTACGGATGAATCACGGTAGTCATGAGGTCCAAGTCGGAGATGTGGCGCTTGATTTGACAGTCAAATCTTTCGAACTTCTATGGCTTTTAGCCAGCAATCCAGAGCGAGTTTTTTCTAAGACAGACCTCTATGAAAAGGTCTGGCAAGAAGACTATGTGGATGACACTAATACCTTGAATGTTCATATTCATGCTCTGCGACAGGAGTTGGCTAAACATGCTAGTGCAGAAACGCCGACCATCAAAACTGTTTGGGGCTTGGGCTACAAAATTGAGAAAGCACGAGGTAGTTAATGAAATTAAAAAGTTATATTTTAGTGGGGTATATCATTTCAACACTCCTAACGATTATCGTGGTTTTTTGGGCTATCCAGCGAATGCTAATTGAAAAAAGTGAGATTTATTTCCTAGTGGGGATGACTCTCATGGCTAGTTTTGTCGGTGCTGGGATTAGTCTCTTTCTCCTATCGCCGGTCTTTACTTCGTTGAGCAAACTTAAGGAACATGCTAAGCGGGTAGCAGACAAGGACTTTCCATCAAATCTGGAGGTTCAAGGCCCTGTAGAATTTCAGCAATTAGGCCAAGCTTTCAATGAAATGTCCCATGATTTGCAGGCCACCTTTGATTCCTTGGAAGAAAGCGAACGAGAAAAGGGCTTGATGATTGCCCAGCTATCGCATGATATCAAGACCCCCATCACTTCGATCCAAGCGACGGTAGAAGGGATTTTGGATGGGGTTATCAAGGAAGGAGAACAGGACCATTATCTAGCAACCATTGGACGCCAGACGGAAAGACTCAATAAACTGGTTGAAGAGTTGAATTTTTTGACCCTAAACACGGCTAAAAATCAGGTGGAAACTACCAGCAAAGACAGCATTTTTCTTGACCAGCTCTTGATTGAGTGCATGAGTGAATTTCAGTTCTTGATTGAGCAGGAGGAGCGAGATGTCCATTTGCAGGTAATCCCAGAGTCTGCTCGGATTGAGGGAGATTATGCCAAGCTTTCTCGTATCTTGGTGAATCTGGTCAATAACGCTTTTAAATACTCTGCTCCAGGAACCAAGCTGGAAGTGGTGGCTAAGCTGGAAAAGAACCAGCTTTCAATCAGTGTGACCGATGAGGGACAGGGGATTGCCCCAGAGGATTTGGAGAATATTTTCAAACGCCTTTATCGTGTCGAAACTTCGCGTAACATGAAAACAGGTGGTCATGGCTTAGGACTTGCTATTGCGCGTGAATTGGCCCATCAATTGGGTGGGGAAATCACAGTCAGCAGCCAGTACGGCATCGGAAGCACCTTTACCCTCGTCCTCAATCTCTCTGACAATGAAAATAAAGCTTAAAACCCCTTTACAAATCTAGCCATTCATGGTAAAATGGATTTTGTGTGAAATATCAGCAGGAAAGCATGAAGCTCGTCAACAGGTGTCTTATGATAAGTAACCTTGGCTGTTTAGGCGAAGGGCATCTGCACGAATCAGGGCTTTCTAAGTGACTATTTCCACCGAAATATTATTTATATCAGGAGGACATTTACATGTCACGTTATACAGGACCATCTTGGAAACAAGCTCGTCGCCTTGGCCTTTCACTTACAGGTACAGGTAAAGAATTGGCACGTCGTAACTACGTACCAGGACAACACGGACCAAACAACCGTTCTAAATTGTCAGAATACGGTTTGCAATTGGCTGAAAAACAAAAACTTCGTTTCACTTACGGTGTAGGTGAAAAACAATTCCGTAACTTGTTCGTACAAGCTACAAAAATCAAAGGCGGAATCCTAGGTTTCAACTTCATGCTTCTTTTGGAACGTCGTTTGGATAACGTTGTTTACCGTCTTGGTCTTGCGACTACTCGTCGTCAAGCTCGTCAATTCGTAAACCACGGTCACATCCTTGTTGACGGAAAACGTGTTGATATTCCATCATACCGTGTAACTCCAGGTCAAGTGATCTCAGTTCGTGAAAAATCATTGAAAGTTCCAGCTATCCTTGAAGCAGTAGAAGCTACTCTTGGACGTCCAGCATTCGTATCATTCGACGCTGAAAAATTGGAAGGTTCATTGACTCGCTTGCCAGAACGCGACGAAATCAACCCAGAAATCAACGAAGCACTTGTCGTTGAATTCTACAACAAAATGTTGTAATATTTTATTGAATCAGATAGGCTTTGGAGCCTTGATATTAAGCACTTTGGGACGCTCTCCCTTAGTGCTTTTTTTGTTTTTACTACCCCTTTAGTTACCCTTAACCAATTTTAGGTATAGTAAGAGGGTAGCCCCAAAATGGGACACCCTTATTATTTATAGATTGCTAATAGCCGATTCAAAGATTGAGACGGCTTTTTTTGCTCCCTCTTTGGTAGCATGGACATAAGTGTTTAAAGTCATAGAGATATTAGAGTGACCTAATCTGTATTGCAAGTCTTTGGCCTCTATGCCAGCATATAGCATGATTGTAGCGTGGGTGTGTCTAAAACCGTGGAAACTAATATCAGGAACGCCAGCATGTTTGAAACGTGTGTTTAAACGAGTTGATAGTGTTTTATTGTTTGGGTATTGAGGAAATAAGAGAAGTTTAAAAGTCTATCATTTTAAATTTGATGTTTACAAAATGATAAGCAGATAAGCAAAGCAATAACTTGCCTTAATTGCTTGCATAATGACAAGGAGATAGGAGAGATAAAAATGTCTCTTAATTCCTTACCAAATAGTATGGAGAATGGACTTGAACCAAGAGCGAATGCCGAGAAAATGCAAAAAAAGCACTTAGAAAAATCTAAGCGCTCAAGAGTAGTGGACGGTGTGCCTGTCCCGTCATCTCATACTATGAAGTTGCGTAGCGACACTATCATTTCTACCTCACTTCTCTTTAAACTAATTATAGCATAAAGGAGTAGCAGCTTGACCACTGACGAAGTAGAAAAGAAGCTAAAAAGCTATCGTAATAGTGTCTTGCTGATTGAATATTAAGATAGGAAAGTTTATAATGAAGTTAAAGTAAAGGAGGTTTCGTTTTAGATATGATGATACCACCAAGCAAAGAGCTGTTGATTTTTTATAATCAAATTCATGAGTGGGTTGACCAAGTTTATCCAGACCAAGATAAATCTTCTGTATCATTTAAGAATGACACTCCACAATCTATTTTAGATTTATTTGATAGTATCAAATATAAAATTGGTTTTGATTACTCAGACCACAAGTGTTGCAATAATAATTATGGATAAGTTAAATATGAAAAATAAGATATGGGCTGTTTATAAAATAACGCATCGTCTTGTTTCTATTACTGTTGAGAATACTGATTTTTCAGATTTGAAAATCAATCATTTTGTTAGAATTGGAGAAAAAGAGTATAGGGTACATAGTGTCCCTATGATTTGTTTAACTCCACCTAAATCTATCTTTAGCTTAGATACTTTTACAATCGATTACACAGAGGACGACTTGATGAATAAAGTGGTGGTATTTAGGAGGTCGAATAGCGAATCTTAACGGATCAATTAGAAATTGTAGCAAGAATCTGGTCGTTTTAATAAAAGACATATAAGAAATGATAGGAAAAATCAGAATAATGACAGATTTTAATGAGAATGGATGCGATGATTTAGAGTTGCTAGATGGGATGTGTGACACCGTTACAGCAGAATCTTTTCTTGAAGGATATAGTGATTTTTACAAAGAGACTGAAGAGTTAAAAATATGGTGGATTGATAAAATAGATTCCATAGGAGAACATCTATTTAGCTTTGATCGGAAAAAAATTTATAATTTATTTGAGGACTATCCTTATAATATGACTGAAGAAGAGGTTGAAATTTTTGATAGTGAAAATCCTTTTTGGAGAGATTTTTTCTACGACAGGAAATTATAAGTAATCCATTTATATTTGGCTTTTTAGAGATAGGGCTAATAGAAAATAGAGGTATTTAAAGATGATTAAAATTTCAATTAGTTTGTTACTAGATGCAATTGAAGATAACATCAACGACGAAGAGCTTCAATCTATCGATTTCGAGAGTCATATTAGAAAAATTACAAAAGAATTTAAGGGAGAAAATGGTGAATTCTTAGTAAAAGAAGAAGCGTTTGAAACACTACCTTTAGACAGAGATAAAAAGGATAAAATCATTGAGCAAATAAAACAAAATAGTCAAAATGTTTTCGAAGATGATTTTGACACGTTGTTGCAATTATATTTTTGAGAATCAAGAATAATTCCAGTGCCTTATTTTATACTAAATAGAAAATGACAAAGATTGATAAACAAATTATTACGATGTACAAAATAGAAGATGGCTCGTCTAAGAGGCAGTATTCTATTGTGAGTGGAAGTTGTAGAGGAATTGCAATTATCGATAAAACAACTTTGGAATATAGCTATGTTGGAGATGATTTAGGACAATTTTCTTCGTTTGTCAAAGATACTTTGAATAAAAGTATTCAGTTAGGAAAAGAGTTGCCGGATAAATTTTCGTATGGCTTTGGATAAGTTGCGGAATATCTTATATAGGAGAATCAAGATATATTATGGCAATATTTGATGATTTACGAGCATTGTATGACAATGGTTGGGACGCTTCTTTTGATTATAAGGGTCAAGCATGTGGTATTTTTCCTAATTCTGTTTATGACATTGTAGTCGTACTTGGAGATAATGAATATAAAGTAGTATCTTTTGATGAGTTAATTTCTTTACAGATTAACGGGAAAACTTTGCTGGAAATCATGAGTGAGGTTGAAGTGCAATATGGTTGAAGGACACTAGAGAAAAAGATAGACAATAAATTCAGATGCACAGATTGAAAGTTGAGAAAAAAGTGCTACAATGAAGATATGAAGGATAGAGGTTGAGAATCTGTCACCAACGCGCCACTTATAAGTGGGTCGAGAAATGCAGGAGCCCCGACAGTCCTGCCTATCCTTGAAAGTCAATCAGCCCTTAGCTACGAATCTAAGGGCTTTTTGCTTTGCCTTAAAAGCTTGATTTCTGAGTTTATATAGAGATTTGCCAGTAAGGTTATTTGTGTATCTAAGTCTATGCTAAATTCACCAATCTTATAACACTGAAGCCTGTGGTTTGAATCCATTCCACTGAAATTAACACACGCGCTACTAGCCTCCATTCTACAGCAAAGAAATCAACTCTTTTCTAGGGGATTTCCTCCCTCATTTTGCTCTTTTGTGCTAAAATAGACTTATAAATTGAAAATAAGGAATGTTTATGAAATCGGGTAATGGTTTTTGGAAAGGCTGTCTCTATTTTTGGGGCTTCTTGTTCTTGTTGGGACTCTTGGTTCAATATGCTCTGCCGCTTGCGGCTTGTGTCCTACTGGGTTATGGCGGTTACCGTCTCTACAAACGTTGGCGCTATCCTCTTTTGCAGGATGCTTCTCTAGACGATCGGATTGAGCTTTTAAAAGCTCGGATTCGTCAGGCGGACAAAGATATTCAGACCTTAGAGGGAATTTTAGTGGAAAAAGGCTCAGAGTCTTATAAGAGTCTGGCCAATCAAGTATTGATCGAACTGAGGGAAATCCATCAGGAGGCGGATCGTCTCAAGTCCTATATCGATGCTGATGTCTACAACCGTATTGATAAAAAGATTCGTACAGTAAGGGCAAACATCGATGTTCAGCTAGAACGTTTGGATAGAGAGAGTCAGGTAGATCTTGAGAATGCAGAGCCAGAGGAATTAGCTCCAGAATTGTCCCAGACCTTAGCCAATATTGCCATTGACCATCAAGCCATTTTAGACAAGATTGCTACCTCTGCTGAGGGTGATAAGGAAGAATTGACTGCCATCCATACTTTGAAGATGGAGAAATTTCAAACGATTTTAGAAGGCTATTTAAAGATTAAGGCCAATCCTAAAAACTATAATCGGGCAGAAGAACGCTTGCAACAAGCTAAAGCAGCCATCGAACAATTTGACCTTGAGCTGGACCAAGTCTTGAGAGAACTCAATGAAACAGATATGCGTGATTTTGATATCAGTCTGCGCATTCTCGAAAAAGATCGTAAAGAATAGGTTATACTCTTCGAGAATCTCTTCAAATCACGTCAGCTTCGCCTTGGATTATATATGTAACTGACTCCGTCAGTCTTATCTACAACCTCAAAGCAGTGCTTTGAGCTGACTTCGTCAGTTCTATCCACAACCTCAAAACAGTGTTTTGAGCAACCTGCGGCTAGCTTTTTAGTTTGTTCTTTGATTTTCATTGAGTATTAGAAATAAAGGAGTAACCATGACAGAATTTAATTTTGATATTGACCAGATTGCCAATAATACGGTAGCTAAGGTGGATAAGACAACCCAAATCATCGAGACCAATACTGGATCAGATAAAACCTTGACTTTCCTTGAAAAGTTGAGCCCTGAGCAGCAAGAAGGAATCAAGGCGCACGTGCCCCAGTTGGTAGACCAGTTTGTCACCAATCAAAATGCTCTTTTAGATTTTGGCCAATCTGCTGTCGAAGGTGTGAACAATACGGTCAATCGTATCTTGTCAGAACAAAAGAAACTGCAGATTCCCCAAGTGGATGACTTACTCAAGAATACCAACCGTGAGCTGCAAGGCTTTGTAGTCAAATACAAGAACGCTGAAATTGCTGAGCTGGAAGAAAAGCCAAACTTTTTGCAACGCTTGTTTAACAAGAGCAAGAATACCTTACAGGAATTTTACTTTGATTCAAAAACAGTAGAGCAAAAACTCGATGGCATGGCTGCCGCAGTGGTCAAGCAAGAAGATGTGCTAGCTCGAAATATCGTCTCTGCTGAGATGTTGATTGAGGACAATACCAAATCTATTGAAAATCTAGTGGGAGTGATTTCCTTTATCGAAGCTAGCCAGACCGAAGCTGGCAATCGCGCTACAGAACTGAAAGCTCAAGCTGACCAACTCGATACAAGTACGGTAGAATACCAAACTAAGTCACAAGAATTGGCCCGCATGGCTGAAGTGGTCAATACCCTCGAACAACAGCACACCGAGTATGTCAGCCGACTCTATGTTGCCTGGGCAACAACACCTCAGATGCGCAATCTTGTGAAGGTATCATCTGATATGCGCCAAAAATTGGGCATGCTTCGTCGCAATACGATTCCAACAATGAAGCTTTCCATTGCCCAACTTGGTATTTTGCAACAATCCATGAAATCAGGTGTCGTGGCAGATGCCATTGTCAATGCCAACAATGCTGCTCTTCAGATGCTGGCTGAAACTAGCAAGGAAGTGATTCCGCAGATGGAGAGAATTGCTCAAAGCCCGACAGTCGCTGTCGAGTCTGTTACCCAACTGGCTGAAAGTCTGGTTGCACAAAACCAAGGTATCGTCGCAGCTATTGAATTGGGACGCCAGAAACGTGCCCAACTAGAAACAACCATCGTCAAGTCCGCAGAAATGATTAACGATTCTGTCAAACTACGCGATGAAAAAATTGTCCAAGCTCTTCTAGACCAAGGCAAGGCAGCCCAGAAAGAAGTACAAGAATAATAAACAAGTCCCCTGTAATGTAGATTTGCAGGGGATTTTGGATTTTTCTATATATTCGAACCTTTAATTTATTTCATAAATAATGTGGTCATTCGAATGATGTTTATTGCAATGTACTGAAATTAATAAAAAGAAAAAACAAGATTGTTAAACTCAGTAATAATGCATTTGCATAGTGTACTGCCCCATTAATAGCAAAAGAATTGATATTTGAATAATTAGGTTCATTCTTACTCTTTCGATTATCTACCTGACCATCGCTATCAAGCTTCTCTAATTTATCTTTATAACCTTTATACTCAATTAAAACCGGTCAATAATCTGTGTGCTTATCTTGTAGTAATAATTTTGCATCGGGACGATTCCCACCTTTACCACCATTCTTTGAAGCATACTCCAATAATGCCTTATCGATTTCAGAATTTAATGTTTCTTGTTCTAATTGATAATCTAAATCATAAGATTTCAACAGACCATTGACTAAATCAGCCACCATAGGCTCAACCGACTGAATTTTTGCTTTCCCTCTTGCCATTTGCGGGAACTCCTATCGTATTGTTAAAGTATACATTTTTTCTATTATATCATGTTTAAGCACTAATTAAACATGTATTTATAAACTTAAAAATATAAAACCAGTATCAATAGTGATACTGGTTTAAAAATTTTTAAAGTATTACCTATAACTAGCCCTAGATTTTTTTACTATTATTTTTTTTCCTATTATCTTATTAATAATATTACTAACATCATTTTCGCTTAATGAGCATTTAGGACCTATATATATTTTTTTAATTGCTGACGGGTCAAAATCTAATTTAACAAACTCGGTAATATCATTATTACCGGTGACTCTAAAATCAGAATTTAATTTAATTGGACTCCATTCATCTTCAAAAGCATGATATTTGTCAAGAACGTTTTCAAATTTCAAATCATCACAATAAATAAGTCGAACTTCTTTTTCTTCTTTAAAAGCTGGATTTTTATACTTTGCAAGTTCTGGGATTAACTCATGTAAAAAAACCTCCAGTTGTTCATCTTTTTTGATAATATTATTTTCATTTATTACCGTGCCTATAGTATCAGCAGTTTTTAACACATCATATTCTTTATTCTCGTAAACTACATCATTAGTATAAATTACTTCTTTAAGAAGTATATTCGGTGCGACACTCAATTTATTCAAATCAAAACCTATAGAAACCCCCGTCCCATCTTCAGCGTAGGCTCTCCATTGACTCAATAAGTCTGGGTTTTTTGAAAAACAGCTAATGTATATACTTCTCTGTCCTCTAGAATCTAATTTTTCCATAAATTCTTCAAAAGTAAAATCTAAATGTGAACGAGATTTCATCTTTTCAAAAATTGAATCTGGTAAATCGAATTCTTGTCTATTTAAAGCACGAGCTTCATTATTTAATTTCTCAAGATACCATTTTATTTCTAAACTATCATTCATCTTTAATGGATCCGAAAGATAAACTTGCTTATTCTTAATAATATTTAAAAATGTACTTAAAGAGCAATAATAATAACCAAGCATGAGTAATTCCCTCCATCAGTCTTAGTGTTTTTATTATGATATCATATATTTGTTTTGAAATCAATCTTAAGAGTAGACAAATATTTTTTACATAATTAATATCCTTGTCAAACTCCTTGAATTTTTTATAGACTATCTGATATTTTTCTTAAACAACACAAAAACGCTCTAGACAATGTGATTAGAGCGCTTTCTATATATTCGAACCTCTAATTTATTTCATAAATAATGTAGTCATTCGAATGATGTTTATTGTAATGTACTGAAATTAACAAAAAGAAAAAACGCATATTATGCGTTTTTCTTCTGTATTGATTCGTATTGAATGCTTACTTAACTTCTGTAAACACAACGTGTTTGCGAAGTTTTGGTGAGTATTTCTTCAATTGAAGACGGTCTGGAGTGTTACGTTTGTTTTTAGAAGTAAGGTACAAGCGTTCACCAGATTCTTTGTGTTCAAGTGTAATATTTACGCGCATGGTATCTCCCTTCTATTATTCAGCTGATGCAGCTTTAGCGATTTTACGTCCTTTGTAGTATCCTTTAAGTGATACACGGTGAGAACGTGAGTAATCTCCAGTAGTTTCGTCAAAGTTCACAGATGGAGCTGTTACTTTGTAGTGTGTACGACGTTTGTTTTTCTTCGCTTTTGAAGTGCGACGTGCAGGTACTGCCATTTTGATTTCTCCTTTAGGTATTTATATTCGATTCAATCTACTGATTTTCATCAACCATACTAGGATAACACATTTTTTTTGTAAAGTAAAGTTACTTGACAAAAAAAGATGAAAAAATTAGAAGATATTACTCAGTTGATATTACTAAAACCTAAATGATATCACTTTGTTTTTAAAAGTCAATAGAAAGTTGAAAAATAATTACTAAAAAGTTTCAGCCCAATAATTACTTGTAGTAGGTGAGATTATATTGTGCTGAAATACTCTTTTATTCTTATAACTTTTACACTATAATTGTAGTTAGAAAGGGAGAGAAATGTTTGATTATAGAGCACTAGTTATTTTGATGACTTTGATGGATCATTGTGAGCTATCATTATATGAATTATCTGTTAAGGTGAGCTTACCTATAAAGGAAGTCAAAGAAGGAATAGATTATTTAGTGCCTTATCTAGCTAATAAAGGGATAGTGCTGGATAAAAAACAAGGTCGCTATAGTTTATCAAATCGTACGAAGCAGTCTTTGACAGATATTATTAAGTCGGATGAATTGGTTTTACCAAAGTCGACTCGCTTAGCATTAATCTATCTTTACACTTTTTGCCGATTAGATTTTATATCGAATAATCATTACCAAGACTTTTTGAAAGTAAGTAAGAATACAACCTTATCTGATATTCAATCATTAAGAAAGATTATGTTAGATAATGATTTGGAGCTAGGGTACAGTAGAGCAAAAGGTTATACTTTACACGGCTCAGAGTGGAATAAGCACCGTTTAGCTTTTCAAATGGTTAGTGAGTTGCTGGAATCCTCCATAGGGATTTGGGGGTTGGATTATGTTTTATCCAGTTGGGGGTATTCATTAACTTATGATTTGATTGATCAGGTAGTTAAAGATTATTATGAAAAGCTACAGATAGTACCTATTGTTAATCAATTAAAAGTTTGCCTTTTCGGTTTAGTATTCATTATATGTAGGTATCAAAGGGATGTTGAAAGAGTATGTCTTTCAGAGACATTAGTATCTCCTATTATTCAAGATATAACGACTATTTTATTAGATACAGTAGTTGATTTGGGAATTATAGATACGGTATTTTCAGAGGATGATTATCGCTATGTCACAGTTTTATTATCAAGTTGCTTTGAAGGTGAAGTAGATGTTGCTCCGGTTTACTTTAATCAATTAACAGAGGCTATTATAAGTAGAATGGAAGATATTTCTTTGTTACATTTTAAACAAAGAGAAGTATTGAGAGAAAATCTTCGCCGCCACCTTATACCGGCTTACTATAGATTAAAGTTCGGCTTACCTAGCTCAAATGAATATGTGTTGCATGTTAAAGAACATTATCCTGATTTATTTGAACTAGTAAAAGATTCTTTGACTCCCTTGATGGACGCTATTGACAAGCCCATACCTGATAGTGAAACAGCATATTTTGTTATCCATTTTGGAGGATATTTAAAGAAAGCAGACAATTTGCCTCAAAAATGTTATAAAGCAGCAATTATCTGTCCTAATGGAATTAGTTCTTCATTGATGATAAAAGAGAATCTATTAGCATTATTCCCTCAAATTGAGTTTATAGGAACCTCAAAGATTGATGATTTATATGCGAAAACTAGTAGTGACTATGATATGGTTTTTTCTACTATAAAGGTGGATACAGAGAAGCCAAATTATCTAGTTTCTGTTATGATGACGGAAGAACAAACAACACAGTTAGTTGAATTGGTATCAAAAGATTTCCCAGATACAGGTTATCGAGATATTGAGCTTAATCAGATAATTAGCATAGTAAGACGATATAGTGTAATCACACAAGAATTAGAGTTAAAATTAGCATTAAAGAGGTATCTCTATCAAGAAATGAACAGAAAGGAAGTGTTACCATTGTTAGAAGAATTAATTACAAAAGAAACTTATCAGGTTAGTTCGGAAAAATTAGGATGGAAGGAGGCAATTCGTTTAGCAGCTAAACCGCTTTTGGATCAACATAAGATAACTGAGAACTACCCTGAGGCAATGATTCAAAAAGTAGAAGAGTTTGGGCCTTTTATTAATTTAGGGAAGGGAGTAGCAATTCCTCACGCTCGGCCAGATGAAGGTGTGAATGAAATAGGAATGTCAATGTTAGTTTTGGAAGAACCGATTTATTTATTGGATAATCCAGAACAAGAGGTAAGATTGTTGATTTGTATTGCAGCTATTGATAATGAGAGTCATTTAAAGGCTTTGTCACATTTAACAACAATTTTAAGAGATAAAAATCATGTTCAAACTTTAATATCATCAAAAAACTATGATGACATTGAAATGATAATTAAACAGGAGGATTAGATAATGTTAAAAATTGGTACAGCTTGTGGTTCAGGATTAGGTTCAAGTTTTATGGTACAGATGAATATTGAATCTGTATTGAGTGATTTGAATGTTTCAGATGTAGAAGTTGAACACTATGATTTAGGTGGAGCAGATCCAAATGCAGCTGATATTTGGATTGTTGGTCGTGATTTAGCTGATTCAGCTAGTCATCTTGGAGATGTTCGTATCTTAAATAGTATTATTGATATGGATGAACTACGAGAATTAATTACTAAACTTTGTGAAGAAAAAGGACTTATTTAGGAGGCTAGCGTCATGATGAAGTTCATATTGGATATTGTTAGTACACCAGCTATTTTAGTAGCTTTAATTGCAATCTTAGGATTAGTTCTTCAGAAGAAGAAATTACCTGATATTATTAAAGGTGGAATTAAGACCTTTGTTGGTTTCTTAGTTGTATCTGGTGGTGCAGGAATTGTACAAAATTCTTTGAATCCATTTGGTACCATGTTTGAACATGCTTTTCATTTATCTGGAGTTGTACCGAATAATGAAGCAATTGTAGCTGTAGCTTTAACCACATATGGCTCAGCTACTGCAATGATTATGTTTGCAGGTATGGTATTCAATATCTTAATTGCTCGTTTTACTCGATTCAAATATATCTTTTTAACAGGGCACCACACTCTATATATGGCGTGTATGATTGCGGTCATTTTATCAGTTGCTGGCTTTACAAGTTTGCCTCTTATCTTACTAGGAGGATTAGCACTTGGTATTATTATGAGTGTTTCCCCGGCATTTGTGCAAAAATATATGGTTCAATTAACTGGAAATGACAAGGTGGCTTTAGGTCATTTCAGTTCTTTGGGATATTGGTTAAGTGGTTTCACTGGTAGCCTTATCGGTGACAAATCAAAATCAACAGAGGACATTAAATTCCCAAAGAGTTTAGCTTTTTTACGTGATAGTACTGTTAGTATTACTTTATCTATGGCAGTTATTTACATTATTGTAGCTATCTTTGCAGGGTCAGAATATATAGAAAAAGAAATCAGTAATGGTACAAGTGGTCTAGTTTATGCTTTACAATTAGCAGGTCAATTTGCAGCAGGTGTATTTGTTATTTTAGCAGGTGTTCGCCTTATTTTGGGTGAAATTGTTCCAGCCTTTAAAGGTATTTCAGAGCGTCTTGTACCTAATTCAAAACCTGCTTTGGATTGTCCGATTGTTTATACTTATGCACCTAATGCAGTCCTAATTGGATTTATCTCTAGTTTTGTTGGTGGTTTAGTAAGTATGGCAATTATGATTGCTTCAGGAACGGTTGTCATCTTACCAGGCGTTGTGCCTCATTTCTTCTGTGGAGCGACTGCAGGTGTCATTGGGAATGCATCTGGTGGTGTTCGTGGAGCCACTATTGGAGCATTTTTACAAGGTATTTTAATTAGTTTTCTTCCAGTCTTTTTAATGCCAGTTTTGGGAGGACTTGGTTTCCAAGGGTCAACTTTCTCAGATGCAGATTTTGGTCTATCAGGAATTATTTTAGGAATGTTGAATCAATTTGGCTCACAAGCAGGCATTGTTATTGGTCTTGTTCTTATTCTAGCAGTTATGTTTGGAGTATCCTTTATTAAAAAGCCATCTGCAAAGGAGGAATAAGGGATGATTTTAAGTGAAAATAGAGAAGATGAGTTAAGAAAATTTGCAACAAAAATCCGATTAAATACTCTTAGAACATTGAATCATCTTGGATTCGGCCATTATGGAGGGAGTCTGTCTATAGTAGAAGTTTTAGCAGTGCTTTATGGTGAAATAATGCCGATGACTCCAGAAATATTTGCGTCACGAGATAGAGATTATTTTGTTTTATCCAAGGGACATGCTGGACCAGCTTTGTACAGCACACTCTATTTGAATGGTTTCTTTGACAAAGAATTCTTACATTCTTTAAATACAAATGGAACCAAATTACCGTCCCATCCTGATAGAAATCTAACGCCGGGCATAGATATGACAACTGGCTCTTTAGGACAGGGAATTAGTGTTGCAACCGGGCTTGCATATGGTCAGAGAATAAGAAAAAGTCCCTTTTATACCTATGCTATTGTTGGAGATGGTGAGTTAAATGAGGGACAATGTTGGGAGGCTATACAGTTTGCTTCTCATCAACAGTTATCTAATTTAATTGTATTTGTAGACGATAACAAAAAACAATTAGATGGTTTTACAAAGGATATTTGTAATCCAGGTGATTTTGTAGAAAAATTCTCAGCATTTGGATTTGAATCCATTAGGGTCAATGGTTCAGATATTAGAGAAATTTATGAAGGGATTGTCCGATTAAAACAGTCAAATGATTCATCCCCTAAGTGTATTGTATTAGATACTACTAAAGGTCAAGGAGTTCGAGAGCTGGAAGAAATGAAATCCAATCATCATCTTCGCCCTACTGTAGAGGAGAGACAAATGTTAACTTCAGTTGTAGAAAGATTAAGTCAGGAATTGGAGGAAACAGAATGATGAGAAGTACGAAAGAATTACGACATGTGTATAGAGATTTCCTTCTAGAGGCTAACCAAAGTTATTCTGATATAGTAGTTTTAGAAGCAGATTTGTCAAGTTCTATGGCTACTAATAATCTTGAAAAGGACTTTGGAGACCGTTATGTGAATGTTGGGATCATGGAAGCAGAAATGGTCGGGCTTGCAGCAGGTTTATCTATTCAGGGGTTTAGACCTTATCTTCATACATTTGGCCCTTTTGCTTCACGAAGAGTATTTGATCAATTATTTATTTCTCTTGGATACGCACAATTGGATGCCACTGTGATTGGATCAGATGCAGGAGTAACTGCAGAAATGAATGGTGGGACACATATGCCATTTGAAGAAATTGGATTGTTACGTTTAATTCCTAAATCAATCATTTTCGAAGCAACTGATGATATCCAATTTCGTGAAATCTTGAACCAGACATTAGACTTAAAAGGACTAAAATATATTCGAACAATTAGAAAAGCTCCAGAGGCTGTATATCAAGGTGGAGAAGATTTTTCTAAAGGCTACATTGAGTTAAGACACGGTGAAGATGTTGTAATAGTTGCTTCTGGCATAATGGTTGCTCCAAGTATTCGAGTTGCGGATGAACTGTCTAAATTAGGTTATTCAGTAGGTGTGATAGATTTATTTAGAATCAAACCGATACCAGAACAGATAAAAACAATGTTAAGCGGAAAAACTATATTTACTGTAGAAAACCACAATCAGATAGGTGGAATTGGCAGTGCTTTATGTGAATTATTCTCTGATGATGGAATAACAAAAATTCATCGGATGGGTGTTCAAGAAAGATTCGGTCAAGTAGGGAAAATGGATTATCTTCTTAATGAATATGGTTTGAGTGAATCGAATATAAAAGAGAAAGTTCTAGAGTTTTATAATGCAAGATAGATGTTAAATACACTTATCTGAAAGAACTTCTGTAAAAATTACATTACGTTATTTAAAGCAAGCGGATTAAAAGCATATTCTGGTAATCAGAAAGTGCCCTGATCCGCTTTGTTGTTTTTAATTTAAAATGTTTATATGTGTATAGAATTTTCTGAAAATTCAAGAATTTTCTTCTGTTCATTGCCTTTAAAATGTGCTATAATAGTAAAAACTGAAATGGGAGGGATAAGATGACTGAATTAGATAAACGTCACCGCAGTAGCATTTATGATAGTATGGTTAAATCACCAAACCGTGCCATGCTTCGTGCGACTGGTATGACAGATAAGGACTTTGAAACACCGATTGTGGGGGTTATTTCGACTTGGGCGGAAAATACACCATGTAACATTCACTTGCATGATTTTGGGAAATTAGCTAAAGAAGGTGTAAAATCAGCAGGTGCTTGGCCTGTGCAGTTTGGGACAATTACCGTAGCGGACGGAATTGCTATGGGAACGCCAGGTATGCGTTTCTCTCTAACATCTCGTGATATCATCGCGGACTCAATCGAAGCGGCGATGGGGGGCCACAATGTGGATGCCTTTGTTGCTATCGGTGGCTGTGATAAGAACATGCCTGGTTCTATGATTGCCATTGCCAATATGGATATCCCAGCTATTTTCGCCTATGGTGGAACTATTGCACCGGGAAATCTTGATGGCAAAGACATTGACTTGGTTTCTGTTTTTGAGGGTATCGGAAAATGGAACCACGGTGATATGACGGCTGAGGACGTAAAACGTCTCGAATGTAATGCCTGCCCTGGACCTGGTGGCTGTGGTGGTATGTATACTGCTAATACCATGGCGACTGCTATTGAAGTTCTAGGTATGAGTTTGCCAGGCTCTTCATCTCACCCAGCTGAATCAGCTGACAAGAAAGAAGACATTGAAGCAGCAGGACGTGCTGTTGTTAAGATGTTGGAGCTCGGTCTCAAACCATCAGACATCTTGACTCGTGAAGCCTTTGAAGATGCCATCACTGTAACTATGGCTCTCGGTGGTTCTACAAATGCCACTCTTCACTTGCTTGCCATTGCCCATGCTGCCAATGTTGACTTGTCACTTGAGGACTTCAATACGATCCAAGAGCGTGTGCCTCACTTGGCCGACTTGAAACCATCTGGTCAGTATGTCTTCCAAGACCTCTATGAAGTCGGTGGTGTGCCTGCGGTTATGAGATACCTCTTGGCAAATGGTTTCCTTCATGGAGACCGCATTACATGTACTGGTAAGACTGTAGCTGAAAACTTGGCTGACTTTGCAGACCTTACACCAGGTCAAAAAGTTATCATGCCACTTGAAAATCCAAAACGTGCAGACGGTCCGCTTATCATCTTGAACGGGAACCTTGCCCCTGATGGTGCGGTTGCTAAAGTATCAGGTGTTAAAGTGCGTCGTCACGTTGGTCCAGCTAAGGTCTTTGACTCAGAAGAAGATGCGATTCAGGCAGTTCTGACAGATGAAATCGTTGATGGCGATGTAGTTGTTGTCCGTTTCGTTGGGCCTAAGGGTGGTCCTGGTATGCCTGAGATGCTGTCACTTTCATCAATGATCGTTGGTAAAGGTCAAGGAGACAAGGTTGCCCTCTTGACAGATGGCCGTTTCTCTGGTGGTACTTATGGTCTGGTTGTTGGACATATCGCTCCTGAAGCTCAGGATGGTGGACCGATTGCCTACCTCCGTACAGGTGATATCGTTACGGTTGACCAGGATACCAAAGAAATTTCCATGGCCGTATCCGAAGAAGAACTTGAAAAACGCAAGGCAGAAACAACCTTGCCACCACTTTACAGCCGTGGTGTCCTCGGTAAATATGCCCATATCGTATCATCTGCTTCACGCGGAGCCGTGACAGACTTCTGGAATATGGACAAGTCAGGTAAAAAATAAACTTAAAAAGCAAGCCAATCTCGGCTTGCTTCTTTTCATCTTCAAAAGTGATTTACCTGCTTAACGAGGTGGCAGTCCAAGGGCGATACGGCCGTAGCGACTGATTCGTGTGATCTTCCAAGCAGGCGACCAGGTAACTTCAACCTTGACATCTTCGATACCCTCGATTTGTTTCAGTCCTGCCACGATTTCGATAGGCAGACTTTCGGCGCAATCGCAGGCAGTATCTGTGAAGGTCATGACAATCTTGCAGAGACCCGTTTCGTCCAGATTGATTTCATAAATCAGCCCTAGATTGTACACATCCAATTCCACATCTGTATCAAAAACCTTCTCTAGTTTTTCGATAATTTGGTCTTGCAAGGCTAAAGCGCGGTCATTGATTTTGATATCCTCTCTCATTACAGTCCCTCCACGTGATAAATATCCTCTATTTTCTCATAATTCTGACAATTTGGCAAGTTTTTGATGAATTTTCTGAAAAAATATGATAATATAAAGAAAATGCAGAATTAAGGGGAAGCCTATGGAGCAGATTGGAAAAGTCTTTAGACAATTACGAGAGTCAAGAAATATCTCGCTGAGACAAGCAACTGGGGGACAATTTTCGCCGTCTATGTTGTCCCGATTTGAAACAGGCCAGAGTGAGCTTTCGGTGGAAAAGTTTCTATTTGCCCTAGAAAATATATCTGCCAGTGTAGAGGAAATCCTCTTTCTGGCGAGAGGTTTTCAGTATGATACAGATTCTGAGTTGAGAAAAGAAATCATAGATGTCTTGGATCCAAAGAATATAGCTCCGCTTGAGGACTTGTATCGCAGGGAGTATCAAAAGCATGCCCATTCTCAAAATAAACAGAAACATATTCTAAATGCCATTATTATCAAGTCTTATATGAAGAGCATGGACGAAAGGGTAGAGTTAACGGCAGAGGAGGGGAAAGTCCTTCATGATTATTTGTTTTCTACCGAGATCTGGGGAATCTATGAACTCAATTTATTTTCAGTCAGTTCACCATTTCTATCTGTTTCTCTTTTCACTAGGTATGTTAGAGAAATGGTACGTAAATCTGATTTTCTAATGGAAATGTCTGGTAATCGAAACCTTTTTCACACTATACTCTTGAATGGTTTTTTAGCCAGCATTGAGTGTGAGGAATTTACCAATGCCTCTTATTTTAAACGTGTCATCAAAGAGCATTTCTACAAGGAAAATGAGACCTATTTCCGAATTGTCTATTTGTGGGCGGAAGGTCTCCTTGATAGCAAGCAAGGCAGAGTCAAGGAAGGTCAGAAAAAGATGGAAGATGCTGTCCGTATTTTTGAGATGCTTGGCTGTAACAAATCTGCTGAATACTACAGAAATACGACCGATTGTTGAATATCCGCAAACTAAGAAAATAATTTAAAATTTGAAGCGATAGAACTATTGACCTCTCTCAGGTTATCAAAGAAGTTCTATCGTTTTTTTGCTTATTTTGTGTGTTGCATATATTCAAAAGTTTTCCCTTTCAATTTCTAAGTGCTATACTATAGTCATACTTCACATAAAACTTCGAACAAGAAGGGAGATTATCTATGAAACTATTGTTTAGAAATCAAGCTTATCGACTCTTGACTTTGTCACGCTTCTTCAATGCTTTTGGTGCTTCGATTTTCAATCTGGTATTTATCGTCTATGCATCGACCTTGCCACAAGCATCTTTTGCGGTTGCTATGGCGAATATTGTCATGCTTCTTCCGACTCTCTTTACAGTTTTTGTAGGGATTCGGGCAGATTACACGAGGGACAAGGTCAAATGGATGGTCTATAGCGGTTTGTTTCAGGCAGTTTTATTTTTTCTAGCAGCTCTAGTTGTTCAGCAAGCTACTCTCTTTGCCTTTTCTAGCCTGTGTTTAATCAATGTCATTAGTGATGTCATCAGTGATTTTGCTGGTGGTTTGCGCATGCCTCTCATTAAGGAAAAAGTAGCTGAAGATGATCTGATGGAGGCTTATTCTTTTTCCCAGTTCATCACCTATATTTCAGCTATTGGTGGTCAAGCTTTTGGAGTGTGGCTCTTAGGGTTATCGGTCAATAATTTTTCTCTCGTTGCGGGAATCAATGCCTGTTTTTTCCTAGTATCAGCCGTTATCCTCTTTTTAGGAAAAAGCAAATTGAGACTGTCAATGTCATCTGCTGATGGTGAAATTCTAAAAAATGAGAAGCTTCCGATCAAAGAGCAGTTCCTAACGATTTATCGAAATTTACGTCTCGTTTTTCTTAAAGGTGGACAGAAAAACTTTGGATTCATGATCTTTGCTGTCTTGCTTATCAATGCCTTGGGTGGTTCCTTAGGGGGCATCTACAATATCTTCTTTTTGAGCCATTCTCTCTTGAATTTTTCTTACACAGAGGCATTATTTATCAGTCAAGTCGGTGCTGTAGTAGCAGTCATCATCAGTAGCCTTACGGGCAATGATTATTTTGGGAAGCAGTCCTTGCCTAGATTGATGATGTGGGTGACCGTAGGACTCAGTCTAGTTGGTCTAGCTAATGTATTCAATCAAGTCGTACTTGGTTTACTATTTCTCTGTTCAACTCTGTATGTGTCTGGTAAAGTTCAACCAAAGATTAGTGCCATGCTCATGAAAAATCTAGCTCCAGAGGTTCTAGCTCGTACCAGTAATTTTTTAGGTCTCTTGTTTACCTTATCCATACCTGTGGGAACAGCTTGTTTTTCACTAGTAGCCGTATGGAATATACAGTTGACTTGGATGCTATTTGTTGGTCTTTCCTTGTTGGCTATTCTTTTGACATGTCTTAATCTCAAAAATGATATCTAATACTCTTCGAAAATCTCTTCAAACCACGTCAGTGTCGCCTTACCGTACTCAAGTACAGCTTGCGGCTAACTTCCTAGTTTGCTTTTTGATTTTCATTGAGTATAAATCCTAATTTTTTTCTTACTGTTTTAATCCCTTTATTTATGGTAAAATAAGACTATTAAGTTTAAAGAGGATTCCCTATGAAATTACAAAAACCAAAAGGAACACAGGATATTTTACCTGCTGAGTCTGCCAAGTGGCAGTACGTTGAGGGCTTTGCCCGTGAGATTTTCAAGCGCTATAACTATGCAGAAGTGCGCACGCCTATTTTTGAGCATTACGAGGTCATCAGTCGCTCTGTCGGAGATACGACTGATATCGTAACCAAGGAAATGTACGATTTCTATGACAAGGGTGACCGTCATATCACCCTCCGTCCAGAAGGCACAGCGCCCGTTGTCCGTTCCTATGTGGAAAATAAACTCTTTGCACCAGAGGTGCAAAAGCCAAGCAAGTTCTATTACATGGGCCCTATGTTCCGCTATGAGCGTCCACAGGCAGGGCGTTTGCGCCAGTTCCACCAGATTGGTGTTGAGTGTTTTGGCTCTAGCAATCCAGCTACCGATGTGGAAACAATCGCGATGGCAGCCCATTTCTTGAAAGAAATCGGTATCCAAGGTGTCAAATTGCATCTTAACACTCTTGGAAATCCTGAGAGCCGTGCAGCCTACCGTCAAGCCTTGATCGACTATTTGACACCGCTCAAGGAGACTTTGTCTAAGGATAGCCAACGTCGTTTGGAGGAAAATCCTCTCCGTGTCTTGGACTCTAAGGAAAAAGAAGACAAGGTAGCAGTAGAGAATGCGCCGTCTATCTTGGACTTCCTTGATGAAGAAAGTCAAGCTCATTTTGATGCTGTGCGTCAGATGTTGGAAAATCTTGGAGTAGACTATATTATCGATACCAATATGGTGCGTGGTCTGGACTACTACAACCACACCATTTTCGAGTTTATCACTGAGATTGAGGGCAATGACCTGACAGTCTGTGCGGGTGGCCGTTACGATGGTTTGGTTTCTTACTTTGGAGGCCCGGAAACTGCTGGCTTTGGTTTTGGACTTGGTGTAGAGCGTTTACTTCTCATTCTTGAAAAGCAAGGTGTGGCCCTTCCTATCGAAAACGCCCTAGATGTTTATATCGCAGTCTTGGGAGAAGGAGCAAATGTCAAGGCCTTGGAGTTGGTGCAAGCCCTTCGCCAACAAGGTTTCAAAGCAGAGCGTGATTACCTCAACCGTAAGCTCAAAGCTCAGTTCAAGTCAGCCGATGTCTTTGCGGCTAAGACCCTCATCACCCTAGGAGAGAGTGAAGTCGAAAGCGGACAAGTGACGGTCAAGAACAATCAAACACGAGAAGAAGTGCAAGTGTCGCTTGAGACAATCAGCCAAAACTTCTCAGAAATCTTTGAAAAACTAGGATTTTAATGATAGATAAACTGGTCAGGAACCTACTCCTGACCTTTTTCTTTTGCAAAATGACAAAAATCATAAACTTTTTGACAAATATGCTTGTCAAAAAGAAAAAGATATGTTACAATAAATTCAAGTTAAGAGAAAAGGAGAAAGGAACGATTATGTGGGCATTAGGATTTGTACCTCTTGTGATTATGTATTATATCTACCATTCCCAAAAGGTCAAGAAACTGGAGAATAAAATCAAAAGAATTGAGCAAAAACAGAAAGGAAATAAAGAAATGTCAAGATTATTAAAAGAATTGATTGGGAAAAAACCAACAATCGTTGGACAAGTGTTTGGAACAGACAACTGGGAAGTTGTGGATGTTGATGAGGAATGGGTCAAGCTACGCCGTGTTGATAAAAAGGGAAAAGAAAAATTCAAACTACAACGCATTGAGGATATCCAAACCGTTGAATTTGACGGAAAGTAGGTGTGTAACATGCAACTAAAAAATCGTCTAAAAGAGCTGCGGGCTCGCGATGGCCTCAATCAAACCGAACTAGCCAAGCTAGCAGAGGTTTCCAGACAGACCATTAGCCTATTAGAACGGGACGAATACACCCCGTCCGTTGTGATTGCCTTGAAAATATCTCAGATTTTCAACGAAACAGTCGAATCGGTATTTCGCTTGGAGGAGGACGAGTGATGAACAAGTATAAAGTGATTTATTATGTAGTTGCCATAGCTCTATTAGTCAGCGTGTGTCTACTAATTGGAACAAATCTAGGATGGTTTGATCTCTATTACAGCGACCAATTTATTTGGGCCTATTTTGCTCTCATACCAGTCGTTGACTGGATTGAAAAGAAAGCAAACAATTTAGCAAGTGAAAAAGGAGAATGAATATGAAAAAGAAACGTGGATTGTTATTATTTTTGATGTCTATTGTCTTGGGAGTTTTCTTGTACATATTTGTAGATATGTTGAAGGCTGGTGCCGAATTTCACGGAATTATGTTAGATGTAAAAATCTTGATACCATGGATATCAGCTATTTGTTTACTGATAGGTTTCATTAGTCTTCTTTTGACTTTCAATTTCTTAAAGAAAAGCAGAAAATTTCACTCCTTGTATCAAGAGGAAATGGATGATGATCTGAATGAAACCTATTATGTGCAGATGTATCGGAATCTCGAGTTTGGAACTATTGATTTTAATAGTGCAAGCGTAGCGATTTTATTGGCTCTCTTCATTTCAGGAAGTGAAGTAATTGTACTCGATATAAGCCATATAACCTTATCCCTTTCCTTTTTGGGATTAGTATTAGTTTTAAATGCTCAAAAATATCTTTTTAAGACCATTGCGATTGTTCGTCAGTTTGATTTGGCATTTTTCTCTACACCAAAGGATGTCATGGACTTTATCAATTCTTACGATGAAGGGGAGCGCCAGGCTAATTTGGAACAGAGTTTTAGAATTTTATTCCAATTAAATCAGTATGTCTTACCAGTCTTATATATTTTTCTTTTTTTCATTTCTTGCTTGACAGGAGAAATTCAGCTACTAGCCTTCTTGCTTGTCGGAGCGATACACATTTATATCAATGTGATGCAGTTACCTATGGTAAAACGCTATTTCAAATAAAGGAGTTTCTATGATTCGTGTTGAAAATGTAAGCAAAAGTTTTGGGAGCAAAAAAGCTCTTCATCAGATTTCTTTTGAGATTAAGGAAGGTGAAATCTTTGGTTTTCTGGGCCCTTCTGGTTCAGGTAAAACAACCATGATCAATGTCTTGACAGGTCAGTTGGCTACAGATCAAGGTAAAACAGTTTTGTTAGGCAAGAATTCTCAAGATTTAACCTCAAATGATTTGGAACAAATTGGTATTGTGAGTGATGGCAGTGGTTTTTATGAAAAGATGAGTCTTTATAAAAATCTTCTCATCTACGCTAAGTTATATGGTCTCAAGTCAGATAGAGTAAATCAGGTGCTCCAACAGGTTGGATTGGCAGATGCTAAAGACATCATCGCAGAAAAACTATCTACAGGAATGAAACAACGAATGTTCTTGGCTCGTGCCCTTCTGAATGCTCCTAAGATTCTCTTTCTAGATGAGCCAACCAGTGGTTTAGACCCTACAACATCTAAGATGATTCATACCCTACTACAAGAATTAAAGCAGGCGGGGACAACTATCTTTCTGACAACGCATGATATGCATGAAGCAACTCTGCTTTGTGATCGCTTATCTCTTTTGAATAAGGGAAACTTAATAGAGTATGGAAGTCCGCAAGATATCATCCAGAAGTACCATGTGGATAAGAAAGTACGTGTGGTTTATAATGATGGACGAGAACAGATAGTTCCTTTTGAAGAATTACCACATTTAGATACGACAGATTTGATGGTGGTTCACTCTTGTGAGCCAACTTTAGAAGAAATCTTTATCAGATTGACAGGAGAAAAGTTAGATGTTTAGAAAATTAAATGCCCTACTATGGTTAAGATTACAAGTTCTTATCAGCAATTCAACTTTGTTGGCGACTCTATTGATGCCTTTTGGAATAGCTGTTCTATATAATGAATTCTTCAATAAGAATGGAGAATTGAGTATGTTTCTCCTCTCTTCGAGTTTGACGATGGTCTTGAGTATGGGAAGTGGTTATATGGTATCGATTATGATGGCAGAAGATAAGGAAAAACGCAATCTTAAATCACTCATCCTAAGTGGTGTGACAGCAACAGAATATACTTTCAGTATGCTTGTTCTCCCTATTTTGATAATGTTATTTGCTATGATTGTACTGCCCATCTATCTTAAAGTAGATCTATCAAGTTACTTATTGGCCTACGTTATCTATTTGCTCCTAGCAACGATTAGTATTATTTTTATCAACATTCTAATCGGTGCGGTATCAGATACTCAATCTAAAGCGCAAGTTTATAGTATCTTCCCTATGTTAATTGTCTCTTTTTTACCTATAATTGCTCTTCAAAATGATACGGCTCAAAAAGTGTTGGATTATTCGTTCATCGGTCCTATTGTAAATCTTTTAAATAAAAAAGGTGGAGAGATATCTTTTTCTAACATCGGTATGTTACTTGCCTGGGTACTTGTGTTAGGAATAGCGAACCTCTTTGTATTGAAAAACAGCTATAAAGCAAGATAGGAGATTTATATGAAACTACTTAAAAACCTTGGCTGGTTTCTTCTAGCCATTCTATCCTTTGTGTTTATCTATGGTACCGTTCAGAGTGGGGCTGTAGAAGCTTTGAATCTAGGCGCTTCACCCTATGCTACTACCTTGCTTTATGTGGCCTTGGCTGGAGTATATGTGTACGTCATTTATAAATGGTATCAGAAAGGTCCTGTTCATATTGAGAAGAGTGGCTTCAACCGATTTATTTGGCTTCCTGCTCTGGTTTGGTTCTTATCTCTGCTTGTCCAGTTTTTCTTGCCAGATGATCCTTCGGTAAATCAACAAATGGCGACAGACTTGACCTTGGCTCAGCCACTCTTCTCCTTCTTTGCGGTCGTTATTTTTGCTCCTTTGACGGAAGAACTTATCTTTAGAGGGATGTTAGCACGCTACCTCTTTCCTAAGCAGGACAATAGTAAACAAACTCTAATTTTTCTTCTGGTAACTAGTGTTCTGTTTGCCTTGATTCATTTCCCAGGAGATGTGCAACAATTTTTAGTCTATACTAGTCTTGGTTTTAGCTTGGGCTTGGCTTATATTAGCAGAAAAGGTCTGGTCTACAGTATTTCTCTCCACGCTTTGAATAATTTAGTCAGCTTTTTGATGATTCTCATGCTATAATAGAGTCAGGAGGTCACATGAAACGAGTAATTTTATTAGCAGTGATTCAAGCAGTCGTTCTATTTTTCATCATTGGAGCGCTAGCTTATGCTTTCAAGGGAGATTTCTTCTATAACTATCTAGCAGTCGTCTTTGCCCCTATTGCAGGTGTCTTGCGCTTTGGGACAGCTTACACAACGGAAATTGTCTTGCCTCGAAAGGCAGCCGAAATTGCTGAAAAGCGTAAAGCAGGCAAAAATTCAAAATAAAAGAGTCCGGTGATGTTTTCATCGGATTTTTGTTTTAGCGCTAATTTTTTAGGTCCTTCACTTGATTTTTAAAGACTGGCAAACTTTTCTGCTGATTTTCATGAAGAGCCTGCGCTTTTATGGTAAAATAGTAACAGAATAAAAGAGGAGAGAAACAATGAAACGTAGTATGTATGCTGGTCGTGTTCGTGAGGAACACATCGGACAAGAAATGACCTTGAAAGGATGGGTTGGTCGTCGTCGTGACCTTGGTGGTTTGATCTTTATCGACCTTCGTGACCGTGAAGGAATCATGCAGTTGGTTATCAACCCTGAAAAAGTATCTGCAGAGGTTATGGCAACAGCTGAAAGCCTTCGTAGTGAATTTGTTATCGAAGTAACTGGTCAAGTCGTTGCGCGTGAGCAAGCCAATGATAAGTTGCCAACTGGTACAGTTGAGTTAAATGTAACAGCTCTGACAGTGCTTAATACAGCTAAGACAACACCATTTGAGATTAAGGATGGGATTGAGGCCAATGACGATACACGTTTACGTTACCGTTACCTTGACCTTCGTCGTCCAGAAATGTTGGAAAATCTTAAACTTCGTGCTAAAGTGACCCACTCTATCCGCAACTACTTGGATGAGTTGGAGTTTATCGACGTGGAGACACCATTCCTTTCTAAGTCAACGCCTGAAGGGGCGCGTGACTACTTGGTACCGTCTCGTGTTAATAAAGGGCATTTTTACGCTCTTCCTCAAAGTCCACAAATCACGAAACAGCTCTTGATGAATGCTGGTTTTGACCGTTATTACCAAATCGTTAAATGTTTCCGTGATGAGGACTTGCGTGGAGACCGCCAGCCTGAGTTCACTCAGGTCGACTTGGAAACATCCTTCCTTACGGAGCAAGAAATCCAAGATATCACAGAAGGCTTGATTGCGCGCGTGATGAAAGAAACTAAAGGCATCGAAGTGACGCTTCCATTCCCTCGTATGAAATACGATGACGCTATGGCTCTTTACGGTTCTGATAAACCTGATACCCGTTTTGACATGTTGCTTCAGGACTTGACAGAAGTGGTCAAAGGTGTTGATTTCAAAGTCTTTTCAGAAGCACCTGCTGTAAAAGCAATTGTAGTCAAAGGAGCTGCGGACAACTATTCACGTAAAGACATCGACAAGATGACGGAAGTAGCCAAGCAGTACGGTGCCAAAGGTCTTGCTTGGGTCAAGGTGGTTGATGGAGAATTAAACGGACCAGTTGCCAAGTTCTTGACTAGCATCCAAGCAGAATTGACAACAGCGCTTGCACTTGAAGATAAGGACCTCGTTCTCTTTGTGGCGGATACGCTTGAAGTGGCCAATGCAACTCTTGGTGCCCTTCGTGGACGTATTGCCAAAGAGCTTGGCTTGATTGATAACGATAAATTCAACTTCCTTTGGGTAGTTGACTGGCCAATGTTTGAATGGTCTGAAGAAGAAGGCCGTTACATGAGCGCCCACCATCCATTTACTCTACCACAGGAAGAGACTGCTCACGAATTAGAAGGTGATTTGGCGAAGGTTCGTGCCATTGCTTACGATATTGTCTTGAACGGTTATGAACTTGGTGGTGGTAGCCTTCGTATCAACCAAAAAGACCTTCAAGAACGTATGTTCAAGGCTCTTGGTTTCTCAGCCGAAGAAGCAAATGACCAGTTTGGTTTCCTTCTTGAAGCCATGGACTATGGTTTCCCACCACACGGTGGCTTGGCTATCGGGCTTGACCGATTTGTTATGTTGCTTGCTGGGGAAGAAAATATCCGTGAAGTTATTGCCTTTCCTAAGAACAACAAGGCAACTGACCCAATGACACAAGCTCCTTCAACAGTCGCTCTCAAACAACTAGAGGAACTCAGCTTACAAGTAGAAGAAGATGAAACAAGCAAAACGAATTAAGCGGTGGCGCTATTATCTGCGCCGCTTTGCTTATCAGATAAAAATTTTACGTGTCTTACAAAGCATCTCTCGCGAAAAATATGATGAGAAGATTTCGGCCTCTCTGGTCTATGGTTTTTTATCAGCAGTAGCGGTCAATTTCTTTTTCCAACCAGGGCATGTGTATTCGAGTGGTGCAACAGGTCTGGCACAGATTATCTCTGCCTTGAGTAATCACTGGTTTGGTTTTCATATCCCGATTTCGTTGACCTTCTATGCCATTAATTTCCCTTTGATGGTCTTGGCTTGGTATCAAATTGGGCATAAGTTCACCGTCTTTACCTTTATAACGGTATCCATGAGTTCCTTCTTTATCCAGTTTGTCCCTGTGGCGACCTTGACGGAGGATCCCATTATCAATGCCCTTTTTGGGGGTGTTGTCATGGGCTTGGGGATTGGTTTTGCTCTTCGCAACAATATCTCCAGTGGTGGGACGGATATCGTCAGCCTGACTATTCGCAAGAAAACGGGTAAGAATGTTGGTAGTATTTCTTTCTTGGTAAATGGGACCATCATGCTGATAGCAGGCTTGACCTTTGGTTGGGAATACGCTCTCTACTCTATGATTACCATCTTTGTCTCTAGCCGTGTCACAGACGCTGTCTTTACCAAGCAAAAACGGATGCAGGCCATGATTGTGACCAATCATCCAGAGAAGGTAATTGAAAAAATCCATAAAAAATTGCACCGCGGTGCAACCATGATCCACGATGCAGAAGGAACCTATAATCATGAAAGAAAGGCAGTTTTAATCACTGTCATTACACGTGCAGAGTTTAATGAATTTAAACAGATTATGAAACAGGTGGATCCAGGTGCCTTTGTCTCTGTATCTGAGAATGTTCATATTTTGGGACGATTTGTTGAAACAGAAAATTAGTAACCAAAAAACCAGCGTGAGCTGGTTTTTATTTTTCGATAATTTTGTGGGCAATCAACTGGCGATAACAAATTTGTTTATTGCTTTTAGCATCATTGATTATCTGGAGGATAGTTTCAAAGGAAACACGACCAAGCTCCAAACTATTGATATCAACATAGGCCGCCAAGTTGAGCTTGGGATTGACTGAGTCGAAGCTGAGGACAGGGACATCCAGTTGGTGTTTTGCGATGTAATCACAGACCCCTGCAGCAAGGAGACTATCAATGGTAATAATAGCGTCAATATTTGAATCGTGTTTGAAGAGAAGTCTACTAAAGCGATAACCATTATCTTCAAGAAATTCAGTAGCAAAGCAAGTCAGATTAGTATCGAGAGGAAGTTGGTGTTGTTTTAGAGCCATCTCGTAACCTGTCAGACGGTCTTGTGTTACGAAGAGTCGCTTAGTACCTCCGATAAAGGCAATTCGCTTGCAGCCTTTTTTGATGAAATACTCTGTCGCATCAAAACCAGCTTGGACATTGTCATTATCGACAAGTGGAATGAAGGGAGATAGAGATTTACCTAAGATAAGGAAAGGAAATTGCTCGTCTGCTACTAACTTAACCAAAGGGTCCTCTTCTTGGGCATAGAGGAAAATCAAACCATCTACACGCTTACCATAGACCATCTGAGAAATAGCTTTAAGGCGCTCTTTTTCATCTTTACCTGTTGCAATCTGAATGGCATAGTGGTTTTCAGATGCGACTTGGGCGATACCACGGAGGACAGATGGGAAGAAAGGATTTTGATAGAAGGCGTCTGAGTCGTCAGGAAGGACCAAGCCGATAACTTGGGTATAACTGCTTACCAAACTACGAGCGTTGAGGTTGGGGTGGTAATTGAGCTCCTTCATAGCCTTGCGAACGCGTTTTTTTGTTTCGTCACTAATGGTTGATTTATTTTGAATAACACGGGTTACGGTTGAAGGCGAAACACCAGCAGCCTTGGCCACGTCTTTAATCGTAACGGGCATAAAAATCTCCTATTTATGGTAATCTGGATCACGGAAATGCGTTTTATAAAAGATAGTGACCAGATACAGAACAAAAAGAATGTTTTGTACAGTAATGAGAGTTGTCATATTTTGGCCAAATAGTCCCAAAATAAGCGTAATCAGGGTTGGTAATCCTAAACAGTTCAAGATAAAATGGTAGCACTCTTTAAAGGTCCTAAATGAAAAGAGGCGTGATTTCTTAGTGATATAAAGGAGAAGACTCGCTCCTAGAGAGACGATAAAGAAATTCAAACCAAAGAGGAAGCTTGCACCGAGAACTAGGAAGAGACTGATATAGACACGATTTTGCTGGTACCAGTCTTTAGAAATGGCTTGGGTCAAGCTGTCTTTACTTTTGAAACTCTCAGTCTCAATCGCTCGGTAAGAGATACGGGTCAGCTCTTTACTTTCCTTGCTGATGACGAGCTCATTCGTATCGAAATGCAGTTGCAAGTCCTTAGGTAATTCCTTGCTTTGACTTGGACCAATCACAAGAGAAGGCTCTTGACTAGCTGTTCCAGTATAAGTTAATTTGCCATCAACAATTGTAGCGTGTTCAGAGAGATCCTGTACAACCTTATCTGTCAATGGTTCATAGACATTATCGATAAAGGTTTCTAGCGGATAAGTCTCCTGCGAGCTGTTTTGGATGGCAATAGGTACCATAGATAAGCTGATAAGGAAGATACTGGTAAAGAGAAGCTGAAACCAGTTGAGTCCGAAACGTTTGGACAGGGGCTTACGAAATCCCCAAATACTTGAAAAATAGGAAAATGGATATGGAAGCATTTGTATCTTTCTAAAAGGTGTTTTCTATATGAGTATTATTATATAGAGAAATGTACTTTATTTCAAGTCTAGGAGACAAATTGCTTGCTACAAGGATATTTTTACAGTAACAAGTTTTAAAATGAAAAAGGGTGGCGGGGATATATTATCCCTTGTCGCCACCACTTGTAAGTCCTGAAACAAAGTTCTTTTGTAGGAAGAAGAAGAGAATACAGATTGGAAGGGCGATGAGGATAGCGCCTGCTGAGAAGTAGGCAATCTTCAAGTTCTTCGCATTGCTAACGAAGGTTTGGAGACCTACGGCAACAGTAAAGTATTCTTTCTCACGAAGCAAGAAACTAGAGAGGATGTAGTCCCCGAAAGGTCCCATGAAGGCCCAGAGAGCTTGTACGGCAACCATTGGGCGAACCAGTGGAAGAACAATTTGCCAGAAGCGGCGGAAGTGTCCTGCACCGTCTAGTTTTGCAGATTCATCTAAAGACATTGGCACTGTATCGAAGTAACCTTTCATGAGCCAAGCATTCATCGGGATACCACCACCAACGTAGAGGAAGATGAGGAACCAGCTGTGGTTAAGGGCGTTCAACATAAGTGCCATAACGAAGAAGGCTGTCAAAGCGGCCATTGTTGGAACCATTTGGATAATCAAGAAGAAGACCAAACTTTGTTTACGAGCCAAGAAATTGTAACGGCTGTAAGCATAACCAGCAAGTACGATAATACTTGTTTGAACAGCCATAGTAATTAAGGCGATAATCAAAGTGTTGAGATACCAAGTACCGTATAGGGTTTCAGTAAAGAGTCCTTTAAAGTTATCAAAATTGAAGTCGATGTTAGTATCGAGTTTAAAGGCCGCGACGTTACCTGCTTTAAAGGCTGACATGATGGTAATCAACAGTGGATAGATAATCACGATCGATAGGCCAATCAAGTAGAGGTAAGTAAGGGTTTGAGTCAGTCTACGTTTGAGTTTAATTGAGTTATTCATCTTAGACGTCCTCCATATCAAATGCGTGTAGTTTCTTGAATGCGATCATAGAGATTGAGATGACAATGATAGAGATAATCAAGGTAACAGCTGCCGCCATTGAGTATTGAGGAGATGTACCTGTTGTCAAACGGTAGATCCATGAGATCAAGATATCGGTTGAACCAGCTCCACCTCCGACACTACCAGGTCCTCCACCATTGAAGAGGTACATGATAGAGAAGTTGTTAAAGTTGAAGGTGTATTGACTAATCAAAGTAGGTGCCGCAACAGCCAAGATCATTGGGAAAGTGATGTTGCGGAATTTTTGCCAAGCATTGGCACCGTCAATATAAGCTGCTTCGTAAAGGTCGTTAGGAATAGATTGTAAGATACCCAAGGTCAAAACGTAGATGTATGGGAATCCAAGCCAACCCTGCATCATAATCAAGGCAATCTTAGTCCAAGTTGGGTCTGTTTTCCAAGGAATAAGAGCACCATCAAGGAAAGGAAGGAATTTAGCTAAGATTGGCAATACTTGAGTGTTGATGGCTCCGACACTATCGTTAAACATATTTGAGAATGTCAAGATAGTGATGAAGGCTGGAACAGCCCAAGGAAGAAGGAAAATAACACCAAAGATACGTTTTCCTTTGATAAATGGTTGGTTAGCAATGATAGCTGTGAAGATACCGATGACGATCTGTAAAGTTGAGGCAGCCAAAGCCCAGATGATAGTCCAAGAAAGAACGGCACCAAAGGCAGAACGGAAGGTACTCAAACTCCAGATGTTCGTAAAGTTGGTCAAACCAACCCAGTCCAACAATTTGTTTGGTGGCAAGTGTTGGAAGTCGTAGTTGGTAAAGGCGATCATCAAGGTTACGATAACTGGGAAGATGATCGCAAAAGTCATGGCAACATAAGATGGAATGATCAAGAGGTAAGGGAAGCCATTTTCATAGATTCCTTTGACCATTTCTTTAAAGGTAAGTGCTACTGGTATGCCATTGTTAATGTGTTTGGCAGTTGTATGTGCATCTTTGATATTTGCGAAATAAAAGAGTACATAAACAACTACAAAGATTAAATGGAAGGCACCACGAATCAGCATAAAGAGGGAATTGTCACGACCTGGTTTGTCACCAAGAGTGATGAGATTACTCAATTCAGGGGCTGCAAGTGCTAGGAAGTAGAGGAGAAATACAAGGGTTACACCAAGGAAGATAAAACCTTTTGCTTTTTGTTTATTGTAAATCTGTCCTAACCCAGGAATGATAGACAGCAGGGCTGCTTTACTAGGTTGTTGCTTTTCCATAATAACTCCTTTCATAGGATACTAGTTTCTAGTTAAAACCTAAACTATATATGTTTTCTATTGATAAATTCAAAGGGGGTTGAATTCCACCCCCCTTGAACAAATTTTTTATTCACCAAATTTTTGTTTGATTGTTTCTTTGATCAATGTTACAGCGTCGTTAGCAGCTGTTTTCGCATCTTTCTTACCACTTACAGCATCAAAGAGCATATTTTTCGCTGGATCCCAAACTGCAGACATTTGAGAGATGTTTGGCATTGGTTGAGCGTTCTTGAACTGTTTGATAACAGCTGTTGTCAACTCATCGTTTTTACCTTCAGCGTATGAACGAGCCTCAGTGTTAGCTGGGATTTCGTTAGTCTTATCGTATAATACTTTTTGTTGTTCAGTTGAAACAAGGAAGTCTACAAATTTTTGAGAAGCTTCAAGGTTCTTAGTGGCTTGAGGGATGACCCAAGCTTTACCACCACCAAATGCAGCATATTCTTTTCCGTTTGGAAGAGTTGGGATAGTCGCAACACCGTAGTTTACTTTAGCATCTTTGAAGGCTTGGGCTTTCCAAGGTCCGTCGATGATAGCAGCTGTTTTACCTTCTTGGAAATGAGTTTGGATTAAGTTGCCAGCACCTTCCGTATCTTGCATACCTTTAGGCCATTTTTCATACCAAGATTTAGCGTATTCTATACCTTTGATAGCGCCGTCGTTGGCAAGACCGATATCTTTAGCGTCCTTACCGTTTTGACCGAATACGTAAGCGCCGTTACCAGCAAGAAGTCCGTATGCATAGTAGAAGTTTGTCCAGTCAGCTAGGAAAGCAGAAGTTTTTCCATCTTCACCAGCGAAGGCATATTTGCTATCTTTAGCAAGGTTTTCTAAGTCAGCAAAAGTTTTTGGAGCTTCTTTTATCAAGTCTTTATTGTAGTACATAACAAGTGACTCGATAACGGCAGGAGCACCGTAAACTTTACCATTAGCAGCTGTTACAAGAGATTTAGTTGTGTCGTCTGTTTTAGCACCATCGCTCAATTTCACTTCTGAAAGTTGTCCGTCAGAACCAAGGCTACCTACACGGTCGTATGGAGCCATCATAACATCAGGGACATTACCAGATTGGTTGTCAAGAGAAAGTTTATCAAGACCTCCTAGAGCATCACCAGTTTTAAGAGTGACTTTTACTCCAGTTTCTTTTTCATAAGCTTTAGCAACCTCTTCAATATAGCTCTTATATCCCTCGTCTACATATACAGTGAGTTCTTTCGCTTCAGATGAACCAGAATCAGCAGGCTTATCAGCAGTTTTGCTTCCGCAAGCTACCAAAAGCAAGCTAGCAAGTGTAACAGTTCCAAGCACAGCAGCGCTCTTCATGAATTTAGATGACATAGTGTATTCCTCCTAAAGAATAACAAATTTTATAATGAGGAAACGCAAACGTTTTCCTTTATGGGACTAGTATAGCACAATCGGAAAGCGGTTGCAAGTGTTTTTTGTAAAATTTTTTTAAAAAATTGTGAAAAAAGTAAACGCTTCATCGTCATATAATAGTAGAAAATCCCAAAAATCCGTTTTGTTTTAAATTTAAAAAAAGTTGAGAAAACGATTGCCTAATTTACAAATGGAAAGCAGGGAGGATTCACACTTTATTTTTGCTTAATGAGATAAGTGAAACCCTTATTCCTATTTTGTTTGTTGCCTGAAAGAATATATATACGAGTAAGAAGAAAAAATTTTAAAAAAATAATCAAAAAAGTTATCTAAAACCGCTTGCATTTATCAAGAAAATAAGCTATACTAGTAATAGCGCAAACGTTTGCGTTCATAAAAATGTAATATCTAACTATAAACACATGAGGTGCTTATTATGAAAAAACGTCAAAGTGGTGTGTTGATGCACATTTCTTCTCTTCCAGGAGCATACGGAATCGGATCATTTGGTAAAAGTGCTTACGACTTCGTTGATTTCTTGGTTCGCACAAAACAACGTTACTGGCAAATCCTTCCACTAGGAACAACTAGTTACGGAGACTCTCCTTACCAATCTTTCTCAGCCTTCGCAGGGAACACTCATTTTATCGATTTAGATATCTTGGTGGAACAAGGCTTGTTGCAAGCAAGTGACCTTGAAGGGGTTGACTTTGGTAGTGATGCGTCTGAAGTTGATTATGCGAAAATCTACTATGCACGTCGTCCTCTTTTAGAAAAAGCGGTAAAACGTTTCTTGGAAGTGGGAGATGTTAAAGATTTTGAGAAATTTGCTCAAGACAACCAATCATGGCTTGAACTCTTTGCAGAGTATATGGCTATCAAAGAGCATTTTGACAATCTTGCTTGGACTGAATGGCCAGATGCAGATGCTCGTGCTCGTAAAGCTTCAGCACTTGAAAGCTACCGTGAGCAATTGGCAGACAAGTTGGTTTACCACCGTGTGACTCAATACTTCTTCTTCCAACAATGGTTGAAGTTGAAAGCTTACGCTAACGACAACCACATCGAAATCGTTGGGGACATGCCAATCTACGTAGCGGAAGATTCAAGCGATATGTGGGCAAATCCACATCTCTTCAAGACAGATGTCAACGGTAAGGCGACTTGCATCGCAGGATGCCCACCAGATGAATTTTCTGCAACTGGTCAGCTTTGGGGTAACCCAATCTATGACTGGGAAGCAATGGACAAAGACGGCTACAAATGGTGGATTGAACGCTTGCGTGAAAGCTTCAAAATCTACGACATCGTTCGTATTGACCACTTCCGTGGTTTCGAATCTTACTGGGAAATCCCTGCTGGTTCCGATACAGCAGCACCTGGTGAGTGGGTAAAAGGTCCTGGCTACAAGCTTTTTGCAGCCGTTAAGGAAGAACTTGGTGAGTTAAACATCATCGCAGAAGACCTTGGTTTCATGACAGACGAAGTTATCGAATTGCGTGAACGTACTGGCTTCCCAGGAATGAAGATTCTTCAATTTGCATTCAACCCAGAAGACGAAAGCATCGATAGCCCACACTTGGCACCTGCTAACTCAGTTATGTACACAGGAACACACGATAACAATACGGTCCTTGGTTGGTACCGTAACGAGATCGATGATGCGACTCGTGAATACATGGCTCGCTACACTAACCGTAAAGAATACGAAACAGTGCCACATGCTATGCTTCGTACAGTCTTTTCATCAGTTAGCTTCATGGCAATTGCAACTATGCAAGATTTGCTAGAATTGGATGAGGCAGCTCGTATGAACTTCCCATCTACTCTTGGTGGAAACTGGTCTTGGCGTATGACTGAAGATCAATTGACACCAGCTGTCGAGGAAGGCTTGCTTGACTTGACAACAATCTATCGCCGAATCAATGAAAATTTGGTAGAATTAAAGAAATAATACAATATCAGGAGACACCTTAAACATGTTATCACTACAAGAATTTGTACAAAATCGTTACAATAAAACCATTGCAGAATGTAGCAATGAAGAGCTTTACCTGGCTCTTCTTAACTACAGCAAGCTTGCAAGTAGTCAAAAACCAGTTAACACTGGTAAGAAAAAAGTTTACTACATCTCAGCTGAGTTCTTGATTGGTAAACTTTTGTCAAACAACTTGATCAACCTTGGTCTTTACGACGATGTTAAAAAAGAACTTGCAGCTGCAGGTAAAGACTTGATTGAAGTTGAAGAAGTTGAATTGGAACCATCTCTTGGTAATGGTGGTTTGGGACGTTTGGCTGCCTGCTTTATCGACTCAATTGCTACTCTTGGTTTGAACGGTGACGGTGTTGGTCTTAACTACCACTACGGTCTTTTCCAACAAGTTCTTAAAAACAACCAACAAGAAACAATTCCAAATGCATGGTTGACAGAGCAAAACTGGTTGGTTCGCTCAAGCCGTAGCTACCAAGTACCATTTGCTCACTTCACATTGACATCAACTCTTTACGATATCGATGTACCTGGTTACAAGACAGAAACTAAGAACCGCTTGCGCTTGTTTGACTTGGATTCTGTTGATTCTTCAATCATTAAAGATGGTATCAACTTTGATAAGACAGATATCGCTCGCAACTTGACTCTTTTCCTTTACCCAGATGATAGTGACCGTCAAGGTGAATTGCTCCGTATCTTCCAACAATACTTCATGGTTTCAAACGGTGCGCAATTGATCATCGAAGAAGCAATCGAAAAAGGAAGCAACTTGCATGACCTTACTGACTACGCAGTTGTCCAAATCAACGATACTCACCCATCAATGGTTATTCCTGAATTGATCCGTCTTTTGACTGCTCGTGGTATCGAACTTGACGAAGCAATCTCAATCGTTCGTAGCATGACTGCCTATACTAACCACACAATCCTTGCTGAAGCCCTTGAAAAATGGCCTCTTGAATTCTTGCAAGAAGTGGTTCCTCACTTGGTTCCAATCATCGAAGAATTGGACCGTCGCGTGAAAGCAGAATACAAAGATCCAGCTGTTCAAATCATCGATGAGAGCGGACGTGTTCACATGGCTCACATGGATATCCACTACGGATACAGTGTTAACGGGGTTGCAGCACTTCACACTGAAATCTTGAAGAACTCTGAATTGAAAGCCTTCTACGACCTTTACCCAGAAAAATTCAACAACAAAACAAACGGTATCACTTTCCGTCGTTGGCTCATGCATGCTAACCCAAGACTATCTCACTACTTGGATGAGATTATTGGAGAAGGTTGGCACCATGAAGCAGATGAGCTTGAAAAACTCTTGTCTTATGAAGACAAAGCAGCTGTCAAAGAAAAATTGGAAAGCATCAAGGCACACAACAAACGTAAATTGGCTCGTCACTTGAAAGAACACCAAGGTGTGGAAATCAATACAAACTCTATCTTTGATATCCAAATCAAACGTCTTCACGAGTACAAACGCCAACAAATGAACGCTTTGTACGTGATCCACAAATACCTTGACATCAAAGCTGGTAACATCCCTGCTCGCCCAATCACAATCTTCTTTGGTGGTAAAGCAGCTCCGGCCTACACAATCGCTCAAGACATCATCCACTTGATCCTTTGCATGTCAGAAGTTATTGCTAACGATCCAGCAGTAGCTCCACACTTGCAAGTTGTTATGGTTGAAAACTACAACGTTACTGCAGCAAGCTTCCTTATCCCAGCATGTGATATCTCAGAACAAATCTCACTTGCTTCTAAAGAAGCTTCAGGTACTGGTAACATGAAATTCATGTTGAACGGAGCTTTGACACTTGGTACTATGGACGGTGCTAACGTGGAAATCGCTGAGTTGGTTGGCGACGAAAACATCTACATCTTTGGTGAAGATTCAGAAACTGTTATCGACCTTTACGCAAAAGCAGCTTACAAATCAAGCGAATTCTACGCCCGTAAAGCTATCAAACCATTGGTTGACTTCATCGTTAGCGATGCAGTTCTTGCAGCTGGAAACAAAGAGCGCTTGGAACGTCTTTACAAGGAATTGATCAACAAAGACTGGTTCATGACTCTTCTTGACTTGGAAGACTACATCAAAGTCAAAGAGCAAATGTTGGCTGACTACGAAGACCGTGACGCATGGTTGGATAAAGTTATCGTTAACATTTCTAAAGCAGGATTCTTCTCATCTGACCGTACAATCGCTCAGTATAACGAAGATATCTGGCACTTGAATTAATACTCTTCGAAAATCTCTTCAAACCACGTCAGCGTTGCCTTGCCGTACTCAAGTACAGCCTGCGGCTAGCTTCCTAGTTTGCTCTTTGATTTTCATTGAGTATAAGATACAAGATTTAGACTAATACACTTTCCTATAAAGCGAATTTCGATTGAAATTCGCTTTTTTGAATGCTATGGATTTGAGCCAATCTTGTCTTAAAAAGAGAGAAATCATAGACACATTGAACGTTTAAAAAGTTGGTTTTACTGTCTTTCAACCTCATGCTTCTTCGTAGTTGATTACCTCATATCTCTTGTATTCACTTACACAAAGTATTATAATATGATTGTAGGAAAGAAGGTGTTCTTATGTGGAAAAAATATTTTTCAAAATATAAATGGACTGATTTATTTTGGATTTTATTTGTTATTTTAACATGCCTCTTGGCGGGTAATAGTAATCTTTACCCCCTTACCCATCAAGAAATCTCTTATCATGGGTGCTTATCGGGAATTACACTTGCCTTATTTCACTTGCTATTTATTGATAAGTTTTTTATTTCGAATCGAAAATAAATGGAGAAGCTAAAAGCTTTAAATGTTTTAGACTTTTGGGATAGATAGTTTAAAAATTGAAATTTAAAACCGCAGATCTTCTTGAAATGCGGTTTTTTGTGTCAATTATAGTTCTCTCCCAACCAAAATCTCTGCTTCAATGGTAATCTCTGTCAGTTGGCTCCAGTCAATCTTGCTCTGGTCGATGTGAAAGAGGAGAGGAGTCATACTGAGTAGGGCTTGGAGCTGCTTTGCTGTGATAGACTGGGTTAGTGAGGCAGTTTGACTAGATAGGATGGTAAAGTGATCTTGGAAATGATTTTTGATATCTTGGTTGGAATAGTCCTTGTTTGTCAGCTGGTCTTGTACCTTCTGACGGATTTCCTTGAGGTGATTTTTAGTTGGAATAACCTTTATCAAGATACCGTCTTTGGATAAAACGCGACGAAATTCTCCATAGTTGGCAGGTGAGAAGATATCAAGCAGGATATCCATACTGGCGTCTTTTATAGGAAGTCGTGCCAAGTCACCAACGAACCAATTGACTGCCCAGTTGGGTTCGCTCTTGGCAGCGATTTGGACGGAATCTTTGGAAATGTCGAAGGCATAGAAGGTTTTGTCAGGATGGCTTTCTTGGAGTTTACGAGAATAGAAACCTTCACCACAACCGATATCTAAAATTGTTTTGGCATTTTTTGAGTTTGAAAGTAAATCAGATACAGCCTCTAGAATAGCTTGATAAAATCCAGCTTCTAGGATTTGCTGGCGATTTTGGAAGTTTTCCTTGTCGTAGTTGGCAGATTGCTTGATTTGAGGTGCCAGATTGACATAGCCGAATTTTGACAGATCAAAAGAATGGTGATTGCTACACTTGAGACTGCTAGCTACTAGAGGTAGCTTTTCTTGACAGATGGGACAGGCAAAGGCAGTAGCAGAAGCAAAACGTTGAAGTTTGGGTTTGAGATTTGTATTCATAGTTTAAGTGTATCAAAAGAGGCAAATGAAAGCAACTTTAGGAATAAGTAGATGGGAGATTCAGTAGAAATAAAACTAATTCTCCAATTTATAGAATAAAATTGCTTTTATATCGAAATTTCTATATAATAATGATAAGGAGGAAATAAGTATGTTAAAAGAAGTATTAACCGTTGCAAAAGTTGCGAAAAAATCATCACTCTTTTTGGGTGGTGTCGCATTTGGTACCCTTGGCTTGAAAATCTTAGCAAGTAAGGAAGCTAAAAAAGGTTATTCTAAAGCTTTGGCTAAGGCTTACAAGTTGAAAGACGGGCTAGATGCATCTGTTTCTGTTGTGAAACAACATGGAGACGATGTCTTGCAAGATGCCAAATATTTGTACGAGCAAGAGAAAAAAGAAGAGCAATTAGATAGCCTTATAGGAGAATAATATGTCTTTTAAAGTGCTACATAGAGGATACCAACATATCCGACTATCATCTTCTTTTTCACTCACCTTGGATATTCAAGACTATCTTCGTTCCTTGGCGAGAGATGAAAAGGGGATTGAGTCTATCCAGTTTTACATGGATCAACAGCACTTTACTCTACGTATAAAAGAAGGCTTTTCTGTATTAGATAATGCAGAAGCCTTTTTAAAAAGAATTGATAAAGGGAAAGTTTCTGAGTTGATGACTCTTCCCATTCGTAGAGAAGAGAGTGCTTATTCTATTGTTTCAGGTGCAGCGATTAAGCGTATACTTTTTCGTAGTTTTGTGCCGTATCCTATTCGCTATATATGGACTTGTTATCAGGCTTTTGGCTATATTAGAGAAGCCTATCAAACACTAGCGCGTAAGGAACTAACGATGGAGGTCTTGGACTGTTCGGCGATTTTATTGTCCTTGTTTATGAACCAATCCAAGACAGCTAGCAATATCATGTTTATGCTTGATTTGGGGAATCATTTAGATCAGTGGTCCTTGAAAAAAACTGCAACAGATTTAGAACAAAGCCTTCTTGCAAAAGAGAGCGATGTATTCTTAGTACAGGGCGATACGGTTGTTAGTATCAAGAGTTCCGATGTTCAAATAGGAGATGTCTTGGTCCTATCTCAAGGAAATGAAATTCTGTTTGATGGACAAGTAGTTTCAGGTTTAGGTATGGTCAACGAAAGTTCCTTGACGGGAGAGAGTTTTCCAGTTGAAAAAAGAGAGTCTGATTTGGTTTGTGCAAATACAGTATTAGAAACTGGAGAGTTGCGCATTCGTGTAACCGATAATCAGATGAACAGCCGGATTTTACAACTGATTGAGTTGATGAAGAAATCTGAAGAAAACAAGAAAACGAAACAACGCTATTTCATCAAGATGGCGGATAAGGTCGTCAAATATAATTTCTTGGGGGCTGGGCTGACTTACCTATTGACAGGTTCTTTTTCTAAGGCTATTTCTTTCCTATTGGTCGATTTCTCCTGCGCTTTGAAAATCTCTACTCCTGTAGCTTATTTGACAGCTATCAAGGAGGGGTTGAATCGTGAAATGGTGATTAAGGATGGAGATGTTCTGGAGAAATACCTGGAAGTTGATACTTTCTTGTTTGATAAGACGGGAACAATCACAACTAGTTATCCTATAGTTGAAAAGGTGTTACCTTTTGGGGACTATAGTGAGGAAGATATTCTCAGAATCAGTGCCTGTCTTGAGGAACACATTTATCATCCTATTGCTAATGCCATCGTCAAGCAAGCTGAGATAGAGGGGATTGAACATGAGGAAATGCATGGGAAACTCCAATATATTGCAAGCAAGGGGATCAAATCTCATATAGATGGGCAACCAGTTCTTATTGGGAATTATGTCTTGATGCAGGATGAGCAGATTCATATCAGTTCAGAACAAAATGCTTTAATTGAAGAGTACAAGAGTCACTACAATCTCTTATTCTTGGCTTATCAGAATGAATTGATTGGAATGTTCTGCATTCATACTCCTTTGAGAAAAGAAGCAAAAGCAGCCTTGGAGAAACTTAAGGCACAAGGGAAAAAATTGATTCTGGCAACAGGGGACACCTTGGTTAGAACAGAGGAATTAGTCAAAGATTTGCCCTTTGATCAGGTCTATACAGACTTGAAACCTGATGGAAAATTTGAGTTAGTAGAGGAACTGCAGAAAGCAGGTCACACTATTTTGATGGTTGGAGATGGCTTGAATGACTCAGCGGCTCTAACCCTATCAGATATCGGTGTGGTGATGAATGAGAGTGCAGATATTTCTAAGCAGATGAGTGATATCTTATTGTTAGATAATCGCTTGGATTTCTTCCAAGAGTTGGATTCGCTATCATCATCTTTGCAAACCCTCATCAAGAAGAATATTCAAGATACCGTTGTCGTAAATAGTAGTTTGATTGGCTTTGGCTTGTTTAATTGGCTCAGTCCTTCAAATCTCTCTATCTTACATAATCTAACAACCTTACGTATTGTACTGCGTAGCCTGTCTATTAAGGGATAGGTGGGGACTATTAACAGCAAAAAGGAGTTACCTTTCTCGAGGTTAACTCCTTTTTTATAGGTAAATGTTGAACAGTTTAGTAAGTCAATACAAAGTATTTTTTCTTACCGCGACGGATAACAGTCAGTTCGTTCTCAAGCTTATCTGCGTCACTTAAGACATAGTCAAGGTCTTGGATGCGGTCACCGTTTACGTAGATAGCTCCGTTTTGGACATCTTCACGGGCTTGGCGTTTTGAGTTAACTACACCAGATGAGACGAGTAGTTCCACAATATTGTGGTTTTCGTCTGCTTGTACTTGGTAGTTTGGTACACCACTAAGTCCTTGTTTGAGCTCTTTAACAGAAAGATTCTTGATGTTTCCTGCAAAGAGTTGCTCAGTGATGTTGAGGGCTTCTTTGTAGGCTTCTTCGCCGTGAACGAGTGTAACGACTTCACGAGCCAAGACTTTTTGAGCCAAGCGTTCGTGTGGAGCTGCTTCAAATTGTTTACGGATGTCTTCAATCTCATCAAGTGACAAGAAAGTAAAGATCTTCAAGAAGCGAACAGCGTCAGCGTCCATAACGTTCATCCAAAATTGGTACATTTCGTATGGAGAAGTCTTTTCAGGATTGAGCCAGACTGCGTTTCCTTCTGATTTACCAAATTTCTTACCAGTTGCATCTGTGATCAGTGGAACAGTGATAACGTGGCCTGTCTTGTCAGCCTTACGACGAAGCAATTCAGTACCAGCTGTCATATTTCCCCACTGGTCAGAACCACCGATTTGAAGCGTTACGTTGTGGTCTTGGTTAAGAACGAAGAAATCGTAACCTTGCATGATTTGGTAGGCAAACTCAGTGTATGAAATTCCTGTTTCAATCCGTTTTTTCACAGACTCCTTGCTCATCATGTAGTTGACAGTAAAGTATTTTCCGATATCACGGAGGAAATCAATGAAGCTGATGCTGCCAAACCAGTCGTAGTTGTTGACCATGACAGCTTTATTTTCACCATTTTCAAAGTCAAGAAAACGAGAAAGTTGTCCTTGGATAGACTTGACCCAGCCATTTACTGTGTCTTTTGTTTGGAGACTACGTTCAGCATCTTTGAAGGACGGATCTCCGATGAGACCTGTAGCACCGCCAACGAGCGCATAAGGTTTGTGACCTGCTAGCTGCAAGCGACGACTTGTCAAGATTGCGACAAGGTGGCCTAGGTGAAGGCTGTCAGCAGTTGGATCGTAGCCAGTATAATAAGAAACTTGACCTTCTTCTAGGGCTTTACGCAAAGCTTCTTCATCAGTCGTTTGAAAAATCAAACCACGCTCTTTTAGCTCATCAAAAATGTGCATGTGTCTTTTCTCCTTTTTAAAAATATTGTTTCTACCTATTGTATCACAAACTTGGGCAATAGCCTAGTAGAATAAGGAAGAAAGTGGCTATTTTATTGAAAGTTTACCTTTTATGGTATAATAGATAGAGTGAGGAAATCCATGCAAAATCAATTAAATGAATTAAAACGAAAAATGCTGGAATTTTTCCAGCTAGTAAAATCAAACATAAATCATAAAAAATCAGAGAAAGTCTCAGAAGAGAAGCAGTCGGATGGGACAAGTGGGAAAGTTCTGGCTATCCTAGGTAGCCTTTTAGTTGCTATCAAGGGAATTTTGAATACTCTCTTTATTCTAGGCTTTATCGGTGGGCTTTTTGGTGCTGGTGTAGCTCTTGGTTATGGAGTTGCTTTGTTTGACAAGGCTAAGGTTCCTCAAGCGGAGGACTTGGTCAAGCAGGTTAAAAATATTTCTTCCATCTCAGAAATTGTTTATGCAGATGGGAGTGTCATTGCTTCTATCGAGAGCGACCTACTGCGAACTTCTGTTTCATCTGAGGAAATATCAGACAATCTCAAAAAGGCTATCGTTGCAACTGAGGACGAACATTTTCTTGAACATAAGGGGGTTGTGCCAAAAGCTGTGATTCGGGCGACTTTGGGAACCTTTGCAGGTTTGGGCTCATCTAGCGGGGGCTCGACCTTGACCCAACAGTTAATCAAACAACAAGTGGTCGGAGATGCTCCTACTTTGGCTCGTAAGGCTACAGAAATTGTTGATGCCCTTGCCTTGGAACGCAGCATGAGTAAGGATGAAATCTTGACTACTTATCTCAATGTCGCTCCCTTTGGTCGAAATCATAAAGGACAGAATATTGCAGGTGCCCAGCAAGCTGCTGAAGGGATTTTCGGTATCGATGCCAACAAGCTGAGTATTCCCCAAGCCGCTTTCTTAGCAGGTTTGCCACAGAGTCCGATTACCTATTCCCCTTATGAAAATACTGGAGAGTTAAAGAGTGATGAAGACTTAGAACTTGGTTTGAAGCGGGCCAAGGGAGTTCTCTATAATATGTATCGTACGGGTGCTTTAACTAAGGAAGAGTACGACCAGTACAAGGATTATAATCTCAAGCAAGATTTCTTGCCATCAGGAACTGTCAATGCTGTTTCGAGGGATTACCTTTACTTTACGGCTATGGCTGAAGCGACAGACCGTATGTATGATTATTTAGTTCAACAGGACAATGTCTCTAGTCAGGAGTTGAAAAAGGAAGCGGTTCAAAAGGCCTATCATGAGCGAGCTGAGCAGGAACTAAGTAACGGTGGCTATAAAATCACTACAACGATCAATAAAAAAATCCATAACGCCATGCAAAATGCAGTTGCTAACTATGGTCGTTTGGTAGATGATTCAACTGGGCAACCTGAAGTAGGGAATGTTTTGATGGACAATAAAACGGGGGCTGTTCTAGGCTTTGTTGGTGGTCGTAATTACCAGACTAACCAAAACAATCACGCCTTTGACACTAAGCGCTCGCCAGCCTCTACAACCAAGCCTTTGTTGGCCTACGGTATTGCCATTGACCAAGGTTTGATGGGAAGCGCTAGTATCTTGTCCAATTATCCGACAAAATTCTCTAATGGCAATCCTATCATGTATGTAAATAGTCCAGGTACAGGCATGATGACCCTGGGTGAAGCCTTGAACTATTCGTGGAATATCCCAGCCTATTGGACCTATCGCATGCTTCGTGAGAAGGGCGTGGATGTCAAGGGGTACATGGAGAAAATGGGTTACGAGATTCCAGAGTACGGTATCGAAAGTCTGCCTATGGGTGGTGGGATTGAAGTCACAGTTGCCCAGCATACCAATGGTTATCAAACAATTGCTAATAACGGTGTTTACCATCAGAAACATGTGATTTCTAAGATTGAATCACCTGACGGTAGGGTAATCTATGAATTCCAAGACAAACCAGTTCAAGTGTACTCGAAGGCAACGGCAACAATTATGCAGAGTTTGCTTCGTGAGGTGATTTCATCTCGGATCACTTCAAGTTTCCAAACGGATTTGGCTTCTATCAATTCAAGCTTAGCTCGTGCAGACTGGATTGGTAAGACTGGTACAACCAATGAAGATGAAAATATGTGGCTCATGCTGTCAACACCAAGATTGACTCTAGGTGGTTGGCTAGGGCATGATGACAACCGCCCAATGGCTAAGGGGGCTGGGCATTATCGAAATGCCAAATATATGGCTTACTTGGTCAATGCTATCCAACAGGCTGAGCCTGGTGTTTGGGGCAATGAACGCTTTAATCTTGATTCTAGTGTGACCCAATCTCAGGTCCTCAGATCTACAGGACAGAAGCCAGGCAAAGTATCCGTTAATGGAAAAACAGTGGATCTTTCAGGTTCTACTGTAACGAGCTATTGGGCTAATAAGGCGGGAGCTCCTACGACCAGCTATCACTTTGCTATTGGAGGAAGTGAATCAGATTATCAAAATGCTTGGTCAAGTATCGTTAGCACACTACCGACTCCTTCTAGCTCAAGTACTAGTTCGACTAACAGTTCAAGTAGTAGTTCTAACAATAGTAGCAATTCAAGCGCTACTAGACCTTCTTCTTCAACGACGAGACGATAAGTTCTTTAAACTTTTCTAAATGAAGTGGCTAATCAATGGATTGCCACTTTTTTCTTTTTTCCTTTCGTGTTACAATAAAGGTATGAATCAGTATCAGAAAAAGATTGTTAAAGGAACTATTTATTCGCTCCTATCCGGCTTAATATGGGGAATTTGTGGGATTCTAGGAGAGTATTTCTTTACTCATTACCAGGTGTCTTCGGGCTGGATTACCTCTATGCGTTTGACACTGGCAGGGAGTCTTGTGCTCATTTGGTCTGCAATACAATTAAAATCGCAAGTGCTAGATATTTGGCGAGATAAGAAAAATTACCTACCCTTTTTAGCCTATGCTATTTTGGGGATTTTTTCAGTTCAGTATTTTTTCTATCTCTGTGTAGAATACTCAAATGCAGCGACAGCAACTATTTTACAGTTTATCAGTCCTGTCTTTATCCTCTTTTACAATCGCTTGGTTTATCAAAAACGAGCGTCAAAAAGCGCTATTTTTTATGTTTTGGTTGCCATGTTGGGTGTTTGCTTGATGGCGACAAAGGGAGATCTCTCTCAATTATCCATGACACCGCTAGCACTTGTGACGGGTTTGCTGAGCGCCATGGGGGTCATGTTTAATGTTATCTTACCTCAACCTTTTGCTAAGCGTTATGGGTTTGTACCCACGGTTGGGTGGGGGATGATTTTGGCAGGTTTATTTAGCAATGTCCTCTCGCCGGTTTATCAGCTTTCCTTTACTCCTGATATTTGGAGTATCTTGATTTGTCTCATTATCGCTTTCTTTGGAACGGCTTTTGCCTTTTTCATTTCCATGAAGGCTGTGTCCTTGGTTTCTCCCTTGGTGGTTTCCGTTATCAGTGCCAGTGAACCTCTCTCTTCTGCCCTTTTGAGTGTTTTGTTTTTAGGCTTGGTAGTGGATTGGTCCCTTCTTCTAGCTATGGCCTTGATTATTTTGCCTATGATTTTCCTATCGGTAGAAGAAGCGAAAGAAAGTAAATAAAAAGTCTTTTCTTAATTCTAAAAGTGTGCTATACTAGAATAGTCAATAAAACACGGGGAGATAGTTGTGAAGAGTGTTTTTAGGTTGTATCGGTAAGGGCTTGCTTTTACCGACAGCACGTTTTATCTCACATCCCTAAAAATCATACCTAAAAACAAACAAAAAGGCTTCAAATTTGAGGCCTTTTTTGGTAGAATAGGTATCATTAAAATGAACTAGGAGGCGCCTATGACTGCTACAAAAATGAACGCTCAAGAAATTATCCAATTTATCGCCAATGCTGAAAAGAAAACCAGTGTGAAAGTAACCTTTGAGGGGGAACTTGCAACTGCTGTACCTAGCTCTGTTGTTAAACTAGGAAATGTCCTATTTGGAGACTGGAAAGATGTGGCTCCTCTTCTCGATGGTTTGGTAGAAAATCAAGACTATGTTGTTGAGCAAGATGCTCGTAATTCTGCAGTTCCCTTGCTAGACAAACGTGCTATCAATGCTCGTATCGAGCCAGGTGCTATTATCCGTGACCAAGTTGAAATTGGTGACAATGCTGTTATCATGATGGGAGCAGTTATCAATATCGGTGCTGAAATTGGTGCAGGAACTATGATTGACATGGGGGCTATCCTTGGTGGCCGTGCTATTGTTGGGAAAAACAGTCACGTTGGTGCAGGTGCCGTTCTTGCAGGTGTGATTGAGCCAGCTAGCGCAGAACCAGTCCGTGTTGGAGACAATGTTCTCATCGGTGCCAACGCAGTGGTTATCGAAGGGGTCCAAATCGGTAGTGGTTCAGTTGTCGCAGCAGGAGCCATTGTTACCCAAGATGTCCCAGAAAACGTTGTGGTAGCAGGTGTTCCAGCTCGTATTATCAAAGAGATTGATGCCCAAACCCAACAAAAAACAGCGCTAGAGGATGCGCTTCGTACCTTATAATTGTAAAAGTAATAAAGAGGCGGAACCCTTCTTCCAGCCTCTTTCTGCTATATCGGAGGATAGATAGATGTTAGATTTGATTCAGACTAGACGAGATTTGCACCAGATTCCAGAGATTGGCTTGGAGGAGTTTAAGACTCATGCATATTTGCTGGATGTGATTGAAAAATTGACTGTAGGTAAGGATTTTGTCCAAATTCGAACTTGGCGGACAGGGATTTTGGTTTATTTGCAGGGAAGTCAACCAGAGCGAACCATTGGTTGGCGAACAGATATTGATGGCCTGCCTATCGTCGAACAAACAGACCTTCCTTTCGCTTCTCAACATCAAGGTCGTATGCACGCTTGTGGCCATGATTTCCACATGACTATTGCCTTGGGCTGTCTAGAGCGCGCCCTTGAAGAGCAACCCAAGAATAATCTGCTCTTTCTGTTTCAACCTGCTGAAGAAAATGAAGCAGGTGGTATGCTTATGTATGAGGACGGGGCTTTTGGAGATTGGCTACCAGATCAATTTTATGGCCTTCATGTTAGGCCAGATTTGAAGGTTGGTCAGATTGCGACCAATACTCATACACTCTTTGCAGGGACTTGTGAGGTGAAGATCCGTTTCAAAGGCAAAGGTGGCCACGCAGCCTTTCCACATGAAGCTAATGACGCCTTGGTGGCTGCTAGTTACTTTGTGACCCAAGTACAGTCAGTTGTCAGCCGCAATGTTAATCCAATCGAGGGAGCAGTGGTGACTTTTGGCGTTTTTCAGGCTGGAACAACCAACAATGTTATAACAGACACAGCCTTTTTGCATGGAACTATTCGGGCCTTGACTCAGGACATGAGTCTCTTGGTACAAAAGCGGGTCAAAACAGTTGCAGAAGGAGTTGCAGCTGCCTTTGGTATGGAAGTCGAAGTGGAACTCAAACAAGGTGGTTACCTGCCTGTTGAGAACCATCCAGCCTTGGCGCGTGAACTGATGGACTTCTTTGAAGAAAAAGAGGGAATCGAGTTGATTGATATCGAGCCTGCTATGACAGGTGAAGACTTTGGTTATCTCCTTTCAAAAGTTGATGGCGTTATGTTCTGGCTAGGTATTGATAGTCCCTATGCTCTTCATCACCCTCAGATGAGTCCTAAGGAAGAAGCATTAGCTATTGGGGTGGATGCGGTCTCTAGTTTCCTGAAAAAGAAGGCAGCAGAGTAGAGGGCTTGTCTATGAAATCGGAATTACGTAAGCAAGTCTTGCACGAAATGAAGGATTTACCTCGAGAGCAAAAACAGGCTATGGATCAAGCTTTAACGGATCAATTTTTGGAACATCCCTTCTACCAAGAAGCTAAGATCATCGCAACCTACCTCTCTTTTCCTCATGAGTTTCAAACGCAGGAACTGATTGAGCAGGCGCTGAAGGACGGCAAAAAGGTTCTGATACCCAAAACCTATCCCAAGGGGCGCATGGACTTTGTGGTCTATGATCCGCAACAACTGGTCAAAACTTCCTTTGGCTTACTGGAACCACAGGGAGATTTGGAAGTAGTGGATGCATCTCAGATTGATTTGATTCATGTTCCTGGCTTGGTTTTTAGGACGAAAGGATATCGGATTGGATATGGTGGAGGTTATTACGACCGCTATCTAGAACATTTTTCTGGTCATACTTTGAGTACGATCTATCTTTGTCAAATTCAGGACTTTATCCCTGAAAAGCATGATATTCCTGTTCAGGAGGTTCTGATTGATGAAGGAAATCTTTGATAGACGTTACCCTGTAACGAGTTTCTTCCTCTTAGTGACGGCCTTGGTATTTCTACTAATGTTGGTGACTACAGGTGGAAACTTTGACAGGGCGGATACATTATTTCGATTTGGAGCCATGTATGGGCCAGCTATTCGCCTCTTTCCTGAGCAGGTTTGGCGTCTCTTCTCTGCCATTTTTGTTCATATTGGTTGGGAGCATTTCATTGTTAATATGCTTTCGCTCTATTATCTTGGTAGGCAAGTAGAGGAAATTTTCGGATCCAAGAAGTTTTTCTTTCTCTATCTTTTATCAGGAATGATGGGTAATCTCTTTGTTTTTGTATTTAGTCCAAAAACCTTAGCAGCAGGAGCTTCTACTTCTCTCTATGGGCTATTTGCTGCAATTATTGTTCTTCGCTATGCAACGCGTAATCCTTATATCCAGCAGTTGGGGCAATCCTATCTGACACTTTTTGTGGTTAATATTATTGGAAGCGTTCTGATTCCAGGAATCAGCCTAGCAGGCCATATCGGGGGAGCAGTTGGTGGAGCATTTCTAGCAATTATCTTTCCAGTTCGAGGAGAAAGACGGATGTATAGTACCAGCCAGAGGTTAGGAGGGGTAGTGTTATTCGTAGGACTCGCAGTGTTACTTTTCTACAAGGGAATGGGGTTGTGAGAGCTTATAATAATAGTTGTGTAATGAAAAAAGATAAGGCATTTTTGAACCTTATCTTTTTTTGTTTTATACTCAATGAAAATCAAAGAGCAAACTAGGAAGCTAACCGCAGGCTGTACTTGAGTACGGCAAGGTGAAGCTAACGTGGTTTGAAGAGATTTTCGAAGAGTATTATTCCTTCTCAGCTAATTCTTTTCCAAGTTGGATGAGGTAATCTTTAAAGTCATCTTTGACTTGTGGGTGCTTGAGGGCGTAGTCAATAGATGTTTTCATAAAGCCGAATTTATCCCCAACGTCGTAACGAGCTCCTGTAAATTCACGAGCGAAAACACGTTGTGTTTTATTGAGAGTATCGATTGCATCAGTAAGCTGAATCTCATTTCCAGCACCAGGAGCTTGATTTTCGAGGATCTCAAAAATTTCTGGTGTGAGCAGATAACGACCGATAATAGCTAGATCACTTGGAGCCTCCTCTGGAGCTGGTTTTTCAACGAAAGTTTCAACGCTGTAGAGACCATTAATCCCTTCACCTTGAGGAGCGATAACTCCATATGATGAAACGTCTTCGTGTGGTACGGGCATGACAGCAATGGTTGATGCATGTGTCTTTTCGTAATCATTCATCAGTTGTTTTGTCAATGGGATAGCCTTGTCGTTAGTAATGTCCATAAGGTCATCACCCAGCATAACAACAAAAGGTTCATTTCCTACAAAAGCTTTGGCTTGTAAGACAGCGTCTCCAAGACCACGAGGGTGAGTTTGGCGGATGAAATGAAGGCGCATACCAGTTGTTTCGTCTACCAATTTTAGCAAGTCGTGTTTGCCTTTTTCTTTGAGGTTGTACTCAAGCTCAAAGTTTGAGTCAAAGTGGTCTTCAATAGAACGTTTTGATTTACCAGTGACAACCAGAATATCTTCAATACCTGATTTGAGAGCCTCTTCCACGATAAACTGGATAGTTGGTTTGTCCACAATTGGCAACATTTCTTTAGCAAGTGCTTTGGTTGCTGGTAAAAATCGAGTCCCGAGTCCAGCGGCAGGGATGACTGCCTTTCTAACTTTTGATGTCATAAGAATCCTTTCTTTAGAGAGTTAAGACCACTCATTTTCTGCCTTAAATTCATTGTTCATGATGTCATAAATGGCATCTTTGATATTAGTTCCGTGGTAAATAACTTGGTAAATGGCTTGTGTAATCGGCATATAGACTCCAAGTTCTTGCGCTAGTTCATAGGCTGCTCGAGTCGTTGAAA